>NZ_DAXETW010000055.1:0-33429 GCF_051155795.1 Longibacter sp. | reverse complement strand
CCGTTGCCCTTGTCGTTGTCGCCGTAGAAGTACTTGCTGGCAACAATGTTGGTCGACAGCTGGCTGAAGTGCGCGGGAAACTCAACGTCCTTCTGCTCGAAGATCGTGTCCCCGGATGGATTGGAGATCGAGGCATCCCGGGTTTCCCACTCGCACGAGTCGAACGGGTGCTCTCCTTCGCTCGAGAAGACTCGATCGATAGAGAGCCCACCCTCGAGCTCACTCGTGTCTGGAAGGTCCGGTGCGCCCCCATCTCCCTGAAAGAGATTGGAGGAATTGGATTCTGACATGCGTCGCGTGTGGATTTGTATGGATAATGTGCCGGAAATGCTGGCGGTGCCGGTCGCGGCGATCGAGCCGGCGGCGGCGCGGTTGTGTCTCTGCTGTGACGGTCGGGGCCCGGACGGGTACGATGGCGCCAATGTCGTGTGCGAAGCCGGTCGCAACCGAACGGGTCGCACGGGTATCACCGGCCCCGTGCACGCTCGCTGATGCGTACGCCTGGGGGACTCGGATCGTGCTGGAACGCCCCGGGGCGATCATAGCACGCCGTGTCATCGGTCCAGACGGTCCCGCCGCCCTCTGATGTCGCTATGAGGTCCCGCCAACCTGCTATCGTGGAGCCGAGATGCGGTCTCTTCCCGCCCGAACTGGCGACCGATGCGCATCGGTGACCCGGCCGCTGCCGCCGCCGTTCTCACCGTCTGCCCCTCCCGGGCTCTCCCGCCCGGGGCTCCGTCGACCTGCACCGACCGTCTGAATGTTCGCAGCCGAAACGGACGCAGGCGGACGCGGATGGTGATGCGCGCCGTTGCTCAATCAAATCGTTGGGACCCGGTCGCTCGAGTCACCGTGTAGTGGCTTCTGCATAACGGTCATCAGAAGGCGGATCGACAGAGCGCGTGTTCGATTCAGCCTCACGCCGGAATACCGCTTCACCGGACTACAAAAAGAACGGGCAGGGACGCCGTTATGCAAATCTGTTTATCCACAATCTCCTAACGTCCTGCCGTTAGCGCATTTGCATAACGGAGATCCGTCTGATGGCGACGACGCCGATGATTTTGATAACACAGCGGAGACCGATATCTGTTATTGTTCAAGTCCGTCACAGACGTCGATCTCACGCACAAAGTTATCCACAGACGCGTCCACAACAGGCGCACCAATCGACATGCCCAAAAAACAATAACGGGTATTTCAACGCGCGGCCCGTTTCACCGCGCCCGGTCCACGCACTCATCGGGCCTTCGCGACGACTCAAGATAAACGGTTTCCCCAAAAGCCACACAGCGCCCTTCCCCAAAACCGAGAAAGGGCGCTGCCTGACAACCGAAACACCGGACACGCCCGACCGCTCAGCCCATAACGCCGAAGTACTGCATCGACGCGCGACGAGTCAGGATAAGGCACGGCATCCTTGTGAGACTCATGCGACACACCGGGGCAGCGCGGGAAGACAACGGCCCGGCCATGAACGTCTCACGGAAGGATAAATAGAGGGCGGACCACCGGGTCAATAATCCGACAGGTCGTCGCCGAAGTACTCATCGTACGTGTCGTCGTCTTCATAGGTATACTCTTCGTCATCCCCGGCGAAGCCGTAGAACTCATCGCCCTCGTACGGATCGGCGTCGAAGAGAAGATCGTCATCCATTAGGGGACCGCCCATCATGGAGTCCTCGAGGATCAGGTCGTCATCATACATTTCATCGTAGAACATGGCGCTTCGATGCTTCTGAGATACGGGGTGGAGTGATTAGGATGCCGGGAAACCGGGCGTTCCGAGTGAATGGCATAGGTACCTGTTCGGGACGGAAAAGGCCGCGGCATTGTTGTTTCTGACCGGTTCCTAAAATGAACAGCAAAAAAGTGCGGCATTGACGCGCGAGGGTTCGACAGGTTTCCGAACGCCGGAGCGCAAACAACCGGCATGGAAATGATCGCCGAATCGCGCAAATGCAGAGGCATCGTACAAAGAATCTGTCTCATGCACAGCCGCACCGTATGGAGTTACGATGCAGAGCCCCGCGCGCATCCCCGTCATCCCCAACGGCAGACGCAGGTGCGCTTTCGGAGGATCCCCTCACCTATTTCGGCGTGCCCGAGCCGGGAAGACGAACCGAGCGATGAACATTCCCCAAATCCGCGGGCGATGCGCGTGGCATCCGTCCCTTTCGCCGCAAATTCCCGGACCGTCCGGAAAAACGAGGATCGTTCACGAATCCTGCCACGGGCGACCGAGTAATGCATAGACCACGGGCAAGCCGATATCGTGTCGGCTCCGGCTCTCGACACGCTCCGTAACGTAATCCGACGACCCGACGATTATTCGCTCCTATGGCTGCCGAAAGTAGTGCGTATCCCGAACCCAGTGATTTTGAAGTTATGCGGCCGTCGTACCGCGAGACGGACGACGGGTTCGTGCAGGCGACCATAACGATTTCGCCGTTCCGTGTCCAGGGGGAAAGCTCCTCGAAGGCGGGCGCCCGTCGCGCGGCCCTCTACGAAGCCCAGAAAACGTATAAATCGTACCACCCGGGCTACACGATGAAGAACCCGTACCCGGACCATTTCGTGGACGGCGAGGGCATGGAGTGGCATCGCCTCCCCCCGTTCGAGCGGGGAACGTACGGCGACTACAAGTTCGTCGACGACCAGGACGAAGAAGATTACGTCGACATCGACACGATGCTGCTGTGGGATGTTCGTCCGGACACGATCCTTGAAGCCGAACAGTCCTGACGCTTCGTCCCGCTCTCGTGCGTTCAGGCGTCGGCCGCCGAAAGAACGTCCGATTTGACGAACAAAGCCGCTCTCCGACCGAGAGCGGCTTTTCTACATCTGCCCACTATGTCTCGCGCGCGAGGACGCGACCGGTTGAGGTAACCGCGTGCTCACACAGAGAAACACGGTACCCGTCGCTCTTTCTTTCGCGCCCGGTCTTTGGCATCTACGACGGCCGTCCGTCCAGGCGATTCAGCACGCGCTCGGTTTCTCGAATCAGCGCGGCAACCGCATCGGCCCGTGCCTGGAGGTGTAGCGCGTTACGACCCTGCGCCCGTGGACCGGCTGCGTCGCCCTTCTGAACGGACGTGTCCGCCACAATAGCATCGCAGTCCTCGCTCAGCCGCTCCGCCATGGCCTTCAATAGCATCAGGTCATGACGCGCCTGGCGCACGGCCTGTCCTTTTGGAGCGGGACGCGGCGTGGAGCGGTGTGGACGGAGCATGGTCGGGACGCGGTCTTCCAGCGCGAGAGGCTTGATCGCATTCATGGCTGGCAACGGGTAGAGAGAAGCAGGAGCGGGGTCCGCCGCGCCGGACTGGAACCGCTTCCAGAGTCCTGGCGCGCTCGGGATAATATAATACCCAACGCAAGGCTTGACCCTTCCCCGCGCCCCCCCCGGATCCGCCGTGCGGAATTCTCTCAGTAGATCGTGGAGGAATTCACTACACGGGCACCGACCGAAGGTTACGGCGCCACACCCGCCGGAGCCTCCCACTGAATGTACGCGTGCACCGGCAGATGGTCGGAGATTTTGCGCGCGTCCTTTAGCGTGGAAAAGGACCCCGTGAAATCGGACACGCCGCCGCCGGACACACGTAGGGGGCCGGACTCGAAGAAGATGTTGTCGTATTCATTGGCGAGGTGACCGTTGCGGCCGTCCCGACGCTTCCGGCGGAGGCTCGTGGGCTGGTCATCGATCACCGGTCGATAGCCAAGACGCCGGAGCCCGTCGAACGCTTCGTCGTCCTCATCGAGATTGAAGTCGCCCAGCACGATGAGGTGATCGGACGCGTACCGGGTGTGCAGAGCATCGAGCTGGCGAACTTCATGCTCCGGATCCTTCGACCGCGGGACGGCGTGAATGCTGGCCACCAGGAACGTGCCGCCGCCCTTCCGGTCCCGGAAACGGGCCATAAACGGCTCCCGGTCGATAGAACGCGCAAGCGTCGGCTCAAGCCACGCCCGCCCGTCGAGTGAAGCCCGTGATGTCTTCCACAGGTAGGCATACCGTTCGGATCCCGTCCCGCTGGTCGGGTCGCTGATGCGATAGTCCCAATCGAACCCGCGCCGGTCCAGTTCGTCCACGAGGCGGCCGACCGCCTGCGCTCCGGCAGGTCCGGTGGAGATCTCCTGGATGGCGACGACGTCGTAGTCCCGCAGCGTCTCCGCCATGAACGCGACCTCCCGGTCGTTCTTCGACTGACCGAAGTTGTACAGATTCCATGTGACCAGGCGAAGATGCGGCCCACTCGGCGCCTGGTCCGACGACGCCGTTTGAATCGTGGCCACCGGGTCCGTCGCCTCCTGCGTCGCGATGCCGAGAATTTCAATGCCCGTAACGTACTCTACGCCGGCAACCGTGCAAATGATAACGGCCACCAGAAGCAGCCGCTTGATCTTGGATTCCATGAATCAGAAACGTCAAGCAAAAAGAGAGACCAGGACGAATGAACGTCGGACTCTCCCGACCCAATTGCGAAGCATCTCCCTCGGAGAATATGTGAGTTTCATGTTTCAGGAGATGCCCGCCACGATATACGGCGCCACGCCGGCGTGATCTTGTGTACGTACTTTCGTGCCCGTTCCCCCTCACGCGGCGCGCCTCACCGCGTGTAAATCCAGACGCCGTGGATGATACCGGGAATGTACCCGATGAGGGTGAGAATGAGATTGATCACGAAATCCGTCCCGAGACCACGCGCCAGGAACACGCCAACGGGCGGAATCAGGATAAGAAGCAGGAGCGAGACGAAATCGTTGTTCATGGCCATGGATGCGCAGGAAGAATGATCTATCGAAGTCGCAGTGAGAGGTCGCAGTGAAAGGCAGCAGGCGCTTTCGAAGCGGCCGCTCCGAGCGGAAGGCTACCGCTTCCGCGCGAGCGTCACCCCGTCGGCGAGGGGCAACATACTGATATCAACCCGATCGTCGGTGTGAATCGCTTTGTTCAGGTCGTGTACCACCTGCACGCTCTCCTCCTCAATGTCGGGGTGAGCCACCCGTCCGTCGCGAAACGTATTGTCCAGCGCGATCAGCCCGCCGGGCCGCACGAGGCGGAGGCAATGCTCGTAGTAGGCCGGGTAGTTGGTCTTGTCGGCGTCGATGAACGCGAAATCGTAAGACGCCTTGAGGTTCTCCTTTTCTAGCATGTGGACGAGCGACGCCTTCGCGGGTGCAATGCGGAGGTCGATCTTGTCGGCCACACCGGCCTCCTCCCAGTACCTTTGGGCGACCGCCGTGTACTCCTCGCTGATATCGAGCGCCGTGAGGCGACCGTCCTCCGGTAGAACGTCTGCCACCGCCAGCGCGCTGTACCCGGTAAAAACCCCGACCTCGAGCGTACGGCGTGCACCCATGAGCTGGAGCAGTAGCTGGAAGAACTGCGCCTGCTCCGGGGCGATCTGCATGTCAGCCTGCGGATGCGACATGGTCTCGATCCGGAGCCGCCGCATCACCTCGGACTCCCGAAGCGACACGTCAAGCAGGTATTCCTGAAGGTCATCGCTCAGACCGATCGACTTGTTGGACATGCTATTATCGGAGCCTTGGAGAAGGTCGGGCGAATGGACGCGGCTACGGGCGGGTCAGGCCAACCGCTGCTCGCGGCGAATGGATCCCGGGGGCGCGTGCATCGCAACGTTTAAGGGTGGGATGGGTACAGATGCGTGCTATTCGTTTCTCGAACCGCGCTATCGCCACCCGGCATGTCCTCCGCCTGTCCTCCGATCCGCTCTGCCATTTCCACCGCATTTGCCCTCCTGCTGGTCGTGTGTATGGCGATCGGACTCGTCGGGTGCGGAACGCAGGATGATGACACCGGAACCAGATCTCCCGCGAACACGACAGATCGCGTGCTCTTCCCCGTCGAGCAGGATGGCCGCTGGGGCTACATCGACCGGACCGGCCAGGTGGTGATCGAGCCGACGTTTGAGCGCGCCTGGGCCTTTGTGGACGGTCGCGCCCTCGTCCGCGAGTCCGGGCGGTTTGGGTTTGTCGACTCCTCCGGGCAGGTCGTGGTCGAGCCGACCTACCGGGATGCGTGGCACTTCAGCAATGGCCTCGCACCGGTACAGCAGGATAGCCTCTGGGGCTTTATCGACCGATCCGGCAACTTGGTCGTGAATCCGACATTCCGCCTCGCGCCGGATGTGGTTGAAGAGAGCCGCCGCTCCATTGCCGGCGGCGACGGTGACCTTCAGCGAACCGCGCAGAACGGCCGATTCGGCTATCGGAACGCATCCGGCGACACCGTCATCGCTCCACGGTTTGACCAGGCCTGGTATTTCCGCGACGGCCGGGCTCGCGTAAAAGTCGATTCGCTCTGGGGATACATTGATCGCAGCGGCTCGATGGCGATCGAGCCCGCCTTCCCGCGGGCCTGGGACTTTCGCAACGGACTGGCCCGCGTGATCCGCCCCTCCGGCGAACGGGCGTACATCGATACGACCGGTGCCACCGTTTGGCCGTAACGAACCGCCTCGTTCTGCCCCCCCTTTCCTCCACGCTTTTCTTCCTCTGCCGCCCGCTTCCACCATGAATGCCCCCCGGATCCTCTGGGCCGACGACGAGATCGACCTGCTCCGGCCCCACGTCATGTTTCTCGAAAAGAAGGGATACGACGTGACGACCGTTAGCAACGGGGCCGATGCCGTCGACATGGTCGGCGACCGGGCGTTCGACGTCGTCCTTCTCGATGAACAGATGCCGGGCATGGACGGCCTTGAGACGCTGGAAGCCATCAAGGACGTCCGGCCGGAGGTCCCCGTCGTAATGGTCACCAAGAGCGAAGAAGAGCAGCTGATGGAGGAAGCGCTCGGTGGGCAAATCAGCGACTACCTGACCAAACCGGTCAACCCCAGCCAGATCCTCCTCACCATCAAGCGCCTGCTCGAACGGCAGAAGCTCCAGCGCGAATCGGTCTCGCAACGCTACCTTCAGTCCTTCGGCGAGATCTCCCAGGCGCTCCATCAGCCGATGGAGCACGCCGACTGGACGGCGCTCTATCAGAAGCTCATCCGCTACGACATGGAGCTGTCCGGGGACGACGGGGCCCGCGACATCTTCCGCGACCAGTTCCAGGACGCTAACCGCTCCTTCGGACAATTCATCGAGGAGAATTACTTCGACTGGATCGCGGACGTGTATGATCCACCCGACGACCGACGACCCATTCTGTCTCACGAGCTCGTCCCCGAGTACGTTCTGTCGGACGTCCGCTCCGGCGACCGGCCGGTCATCTTTTTCGTCATCGACTGCATGCGTTACGACCAGTGGCTGGAGTTCGAGCCCCTTCTCCGCCCGCACTTTTCCATCCAGACGGATTTTCACTACAGCATCCTTCCGACGGCGACCCCCTATTCTCGAAACGCGATTTTCAGCGGGCTCCTTCCACGAGACCTGACGGATCGCTTTCCGCAGGTCTGGGAAATGGCCGAGGAAAATGAGCAAAGCCGCAACCAGTACGAGGAGGCCTTTCTTCACGATCAACTCGACCGGCACCACCTGGACGACCGCAGCGTCCGATACGACAAGTTGATCGCGACGGAGGACGGGCGCAGCTTCGCCGGGAAAGTGACGAATCTCACCCAGCACGACCTCAGCGCCGTCGTCGTCAACTTCGTGGACATCCTCGCCCACAGCCGGTCCGACTCGGACGTATTAAAGGAACTGGCTCCGGACGAGCCGGCCTACCGCTCGCTCACCCGGACCTGGTTCGAGCACTCCTGGCTCCTGGACGCGCTACGCACACTGGCGGATCAGGATTGCCGGATCGTAATCACCACCGACCACGGCGCCATCCGGGCACTCCGCTCCACCAAGGTCATCGGCGACCGGGAAACGTCGACCGCCCTGCGGTACAAGTACGGACGCAACCTTAAATGCAATGAGGACGACGCCATCTTCATCCGCGACCCGGAGCGCGCCGGCCTGCCCGCCCATTCGATGAACACAAACTACATCATCGCGAAAGAGGACTACTACTTCGTCTACCCGACGAACTTCCACTACTACGAAAACCTCTATCGCGACACGATGCAACACGGCGGCTGCGCCATGGAAGAAATGATCCTCCCCGTCGTCACGATGGACCCACGGAGCTAGCGGTGTTTATGCGTTGCGGCGCTGGTGCGTTGCGGCGTTGGATGGTACGGATTAAGGATTGGGAATTTGGAATTCAGAATTGGGATTAAGGACTACACGTTCCAGCCCCCCACCACTTTGACCGCCCGCCCCAACACCCGCAGATACCACACATACAAACATACAGATATATTCACCCATTTAAACACATCAACACCTCAACACATTCACCCCCCCCCGATGTATTCCCTCTTTCCTGTCATCACGCAGTCGGTGGAGTCAACGATGGATCTTGGCGCTCAGGTGGCGGATATGCTTTCACCGGGCGATGTCATCGCGCTGGACGGCGACCTCGGGGCCGGGAAGACGCACTTCGTGAAAGGACTGGCGCGGGGACTGGGGTACGCCGCACGGGAGGTGCGCAGCCCCACGTTTACGATCGTGCAGGTGCACGAGGGGGGGACGATGCCGCTGTACCACTTCGACGCCTATCGCGTCGGCTCGCCGGAGGAGTTCATTAACCTTGGCTTCGAGGAGTACGTCTACGGCGACGGCGTGACGGTCGTCGAATGGCCCCGCCGGGTGGAGGACCTGTTGCCCGAACACGCACGCTGGCTGCGACTGGAGCATGTCTCGCAATCAGAGCGCCGCATTTCTACGGATCGCTGACCCAGGCGTCGACGACGCCTGGAGCGCATCACCCGGCCTTTCCATCTTCAATAAAAAAAGCGCCGGCGTCGGCTACCGGTGCCACGGGTTTCTCCATTGAGGATGCGACGGGGTACGCCGAACAATTGGCTCAACCCACCTTGTGCAGCAGATCCTGAATGCGGGCCAGCACCATCTGGATGGCGACGTGGTTATGCCCGCCGCGGGGAATGATGATGTCCGCCTTCCGCTTAGAAGGCTCGACGAACTCGATGTGCATCGGGCGAACGGTGCGTTCGTACTGTCGCAGGACCCCGTCAATCGCACGACCGCGTTCCTGGATGTCGCGGCGAATGCGTCGCATCAGGCGGATGTCGTCGGCGGTGTCGACGTAGATCTTGATGTCCATTGCCTCCTCCAGCTCCGGCTCCGCGAGGACGAGAATGCCCTCGATGATAACGACCGGACGCGGCTCCACCGTCTCGGTCTCCTCTTTCCGGCTGTGCGTCGTAAAGTCGTAGATCGGCTTCTGGATGGTTGCACCCTCGACCAACTCGTCCAGATGCTCGCGCATCAGCCCGGTCTCCAGCGCGTCCGGATGGTCGAAGTTGAACCGCTCCCGTTCCTCCGGCGGGTGATCGGACAGGTCCTGGTAGTACGCGTCGTGATCCAGGACCGCGATCTCATCGGAGCCGAAGGCCTCGATGATCCGGCGCAGGACAGTTGTCTTTCCCGATCCGGATCCTCCGGCGATTCCGATAATGACGGGCGATCGCATGGGCGAACAGTGGATGCAGCAGAGGAGACGAGCGAAGGTCCGCCGCGGGCGGGATCACCCTTTGGCCATGACCAGATTCCACGTCTTGGTTTCATCGTCGAACGTGGACGCGTCCTCATCCCAGACGAAATCGTCTGGATGCTCCCATTCGCGCAGTTCTTCCAGGTCTTCGGCCGTTTCCCGAACAATGAAGTTCACGAGCTGTCCCCGCTGAACCTCCAGGTCCGGGCCGGTCACCTCGTCCCCGTCCTCCAGGAAGGTGACCTCAACGCGCGCCTCGTAGGTATGCTCATCGGTCCACGCGGAGCGGTTCACTTCCGGAAGCAGGTCCCACACCCATCGGTCCTTCAAGTTCTCATTGAGGAGCGGGCTGATCTGCGGGCGCCAGTAATCGGTGACCGGGCCGATCTCGCCGAAGTCGACGTCCATCCCAAGACGGTAATTCGGAATCAGATCGTCGGGCCGCAGTAACCCGAAGAGGCCGGAAATGATAACGCCGTTTTCGAGCAGGCGCCTCTGGGCTCCGGTCGGCAGGTTGGCAAAATCCATGGCCGCGTACATGATGCCGGGGCTGTACCGGTCGAGTGCCGACATCAGCGGGGCGTCGTAAATCTCAGAGTTCACCTCGACGAACTCCTCCAGTTCATAGCCTTCAAGCTCAAACGTTTCCGCGGTCGCGTCCTCATCCTGGATGACCTTCTGTAGGTCGTCAATCAGGGCCCGGCGCTCAGGGTTGAGTTCATCAAAATAATTAAATGTACCCGAGGTCCGGTAATCGAACATGTCTGGTGCGAAGGGATTCCCCCCGGGTTGCTTCGTGGTGGCCGGGGCGAGCAGGACGGTAAGATTTGGCATGTAGGGGAGGCGCGTTCAGTGGAAAATGGGACGTCGGGCGGCGCACAGGACCCGAACGGGGACAGATCAATGCGGCGTCGGCGGACGGCGTGGCGGCGCGAGTCCGGTCTTCGACCAATCGTATGGGAGATGCAACGCGGGGGCAGGAGGCGTACGAGGACGCAGCCGGTGTCCGGCTCGGACAACCTCGCAGGCGATGGGCGACGACCGCATGGCTGCCGTGCGCCGTCGCATGGCTGCCGGGCGTCCATCGCATGGCTGCCATGCGTCCATCGCCGGATCAGACCGGTACTATTCCGTGTCCGATGACGAGCGGGAGGTCGAACTTTGCTTCCGAAGCTCTTCGAGGAGAGCGTCGATATCGTCGCGGATGTGATCAGCCTGAGCCTGAGCATCCGCCACCATCGCGTCTCTGTTCTTTCGGGCCTCGCTGACGGTGCTGGAGCCCGCGTATCGCCGTACCGCATCGCCCGCCTCTTTCGCCGCGCGCTGAATCTGGTAAGCGATCCGGCGGCGGGCATCCGGCCCACGCTTGGGAGCGAAGATCATCCCGAGCGCGAAGCCCACGGCTCCGCCCGCGATGGCACTCCAAACCCCGATCTGCGTCGCCTTTCGCTGTAATTCCGTGCTCATGGGCCGTAGTTCGTTAACGACAGAATGCCGAATGGGATACCTCCAATGCAAAAGTGTAGCCGTTACCGGGCACCCGATTGCGCAATGCGCGTGAGGATTCGATAGAATCGCCGTGCATCCTCCGCTCGATGGGTCAACGCGGTCGCGTGCTACGTCTGAAGCCGAAGCGGGACCGCTGGCAAACCGCGGCTACCTGGGATACACCTGTGGTAAAACGGCCTTCCACCTTCGATTCGTATTCCGACGCACGGGCAATTCTCAATGTGTGTTTCAACGGTCACACCCATCCTCAGGCACCCGTCGGGCGTTGGTCGAGGCGGTCATTATCCCCCTGCCGGGCTTTTGAATGTTACCGACCTCGTGCGTTTCTTGCAAGGAACGTCCGGCGCGGGTATGGGCTCGTTTCATTTCCTCACCTGTAGGGCGTCTATAGCCCTGTCCCGGTTCATCGGCGACACGTTTCCTCGGTCTCTCAACCAGCCCCTTTATGCACGACACACCGTTCACCGTCCGCGAACTGGACGCGTTCGAATACGTGGACGAAGGTCCGCGCGACGCCGAGGTGCCCCCGGTCGTCCTGCTACACGGCATGCTCGGGGACCTGAGCAACTGGACGACGACCATCCAGGCGCTCTCCGCCCGGGGCTACCGCGTGCTGGCGCCGACGATTCCGGTGTACGATCTTCCGCTCGGAGAAACGAGCGTGCCAGACCTCGCCGAATTCGTAAGGTCGTTCATCGAGGCGCTGGACCTGGACCAGACGGTGCTGACGGGAAATTCCCTCGGCGGGCACATCGCGCTGCTCTACGCGCTGCGGTATCCCGAAGACGTAGCGGCCCTCGTGCTCTCGGGGTCGTCCGGCATCTATGAGGCCACCCTGGGAACGACCACCATGCGACGCCAGGATCGCGACTTCATTCGGGAACGGACCGAAATGACGTTCTACGACCCGGCCCACGCGACCGAGGAACTGGTCGACGAGATGCTGGAGATCGTGAACGACCGACCGCGAGCGCTGCGCCTGATCAAGATCGCCCGGTCGGCCGACGAGGAGACGGTCACCGAGCAGCTCGAAACGCTGCCCATGCCGACGCTGCTGATCTGGGGGCACGACGATGTCATCACGCCGCCGGATGTCGCTGAGGAATTTCGCGACCGGATGCCGAATGCCCATCTACACTTTATCGACGAGTGCGGCCACGCTCCGATGATCGAACACCCGGACCGCTTCAACCAGCTCACGCTGCGATTCCTCGATACGCTGGCGCAACAAGACCGCTTCCAGCAGTAGATCGGTGTCCATGACCCGAAGGGATCCGGGCCCGTGGCCAACCGCTCCGGTCGACCGCTACCAATGCCGTACACGAAAGTGGACACACGCCCGAAACCGGTGTCCACTCCACTGTACACTTCACCCATTGCCCCCCGCGACAGCCTCTCAAAACGGCGATGACGGTGCGTGGCACGTGCGTTGCCATGTGTCTACCGTCCAGTTGGAAGGTGCCTCCACGTTCCAGCTGACCTTCGTGTCGAACAGCACGACAGGGTTCACTATCGCCGGGCTGACGCGTTTTTGGGTGAGCGCGCCAGCTCGGCGTTTTTTATACCCGGCGTTCCCGCAAGATGGTGACAGTACGGTGTCATCATCCCCCTGTATATTGAAGCGTTGACCGGCGAACGAACAGAAGTTTTTGCGACATCATGTTATGCGTCGCCCTGCCTCTGTGTCTTGAAGGTACGATGCACCAAGAAGGTACGACGCACGAACAGGTACGACGCAACGAAGCGCCGCCTTGACCGAAAGGCCGATCTCGCGGATGCTGTCAGCACGTACCACCGCAACCGGACACTTCTGCGGCGACGCGCGTACGAACCGGACAGGTCGTGCGGCACGCGTCCCGCTCGAATCTCTTCACTCAACGCTACGAAAACGCCATGGCTCGCGGAGTCAACAAAGTCATCCTCATTGGAAATCTGGGTCAGGATCCGGAGCTTCGCTACACCGGTAGCGGAACCGCCGTCTGCAATATGCGCCTGGCCACGAACGAATCGTACAAGGATCGCGACGGCAACATGGTCGACAAGACCGAGTGGCATACGATCGTTGCATGGGCGCGCCTCGGCGAGATCTGTAATGAGTACCTGTCGAAAGGCTCGCAGGTATACTTCGAGGGTAAGCTGCAGACCCGATCGTGGGAGGACCGCGACGGCAACACGCGCTACTCGACAGAGGTCAAAGCCCAGGAAATGATGTTCCTCGACCGGGCCAACAGCAACGCTCCGGGCGGCGGCCCATCAGGCGACGGCTTCAACCAGGGACGCGGCGACGGTCCGTCCGATCAGAGCCGACAGGGCGGCGGGCCCCAGCGGCAATCCCGTACTCAGGGTGGGCAGCAGGGCGGCCAGCAGCAGGAGGAACAGGAAACCTTCGAGCCGGACGACGAATTGCCGTTCTAGCGAATGCGACATGGGGAGGGCGAACGTCGAAGTGATTCTTCCCGCAACATGTCAGACCAGTAGCCGCCGTCGGCATCCAGACATTTCTCTGGGCGCCGGCGGTTTTTTGTTGGAGTTCACCCCGATACTCTGCCCTGATCGTACGTTGACAAATTGTCGTTGAATCAGGTCAACAGCGTGGCTCGGACAAGCGTCAAATCCGTTTCCATGTACGTAGGCGTGGACATGACCACGCGTCCCCTCTCGGCTTTCTTCCGACGAACCGAGCCTTACACCATGCCGAACGTCTTCCGCAACCTCCGCCGCTCCTTTGACCAGATTGACCGAGTCATCGCAGGATGGATGCGCGAGAACGGGACGCGGCTTCTCCGCATCTCCCTCGGGATCATCTTCGTCTGGTTCGGCGCACTGAAATTTTTCGACGGAATGAGCCCGGCGGAGTCGCTGGTTCGGCGCACCGTGTACTGGATGGACCCGGACCTCTTCATCCCTATTCTCGGCGGGTGGGAAGTGCTGATCGGCCTGGGCCTCCTTTACCGCCCTGCCATTCGCGCGGCCATCTTTCTTCTCTTCGCACAAATGCCGGGGACGCTTCTCCCGCTGATTCTGTTGCCGGAGGTGTGCTTCACCGTCATCCCCGTCGGGCTTACCCTGGAGGGTCAGTACATCATCAAGAATCTGGTTCTCATCAGCGCTGCGCTCGTCGTCGGGGGGACGGTCCGGTCGGACATCCGGGACGCTGGTCTCGAATAAGCCCGGACGGACCATCCCGGCGACACATTCGCGCCGGATGCGACGCCTCCGTGATGCCGTGGCGGGTTATTCGTCCTCTTCGAGGAATTTCTCGAGCCGGACGACCTGCGTGTCGGACACGAACATGACGCCGGAGCTTTTCTCGAACAACGGAGTCAGCCCGTCCATCACGCAGTCAATCATTTCTTCATCGCCGACGGTGAAGAACATGACGAGGCCTGCCCGATCGTTGAAGAGCAATCGGCCCTCATGGAAGCCATGCGATCCGCGGCCGGCGATGTCGCGGTGGATGGTGTACCCGGTCGCCCCGCACTCTTCAAGCAGGTCCTGCACGAACTTCTCCTTCTCGCCGCGAACGATGATTTCGATTTTCTTCAGCGAGTGAAGCCGGTGTTTCTTTCCCGTAGGTTCCGTGTCCTGCGTCTGGTCGGTCATGGCACGTACAAGTAATCAGTTGGTAAGAAAGCCGAAGCATAGGGGAGGATGCATTCATGCATCCGGCAGCACCGCTGCGGCGGGCTGCTCATCGGCGGACATCGGCGCCCACGAGCCGCCGGGCTGATACCGCATCACCCGGTCGTTCTCTTCCGGATCCATGATCGCGAGCGCGACCCATCCGTGATCGAACAGGCGTTTGAGCGTGTCCTGTCGGTTCAGGATCATATCGACACGCTCCACCGGCGCGTGGAGCACGGCAAACAGACGGAGCGGATCGTGGAAGGGGGTCTCGTCATCCACGTAGAGTGACTGGAGCGGTAGCCCGGTCATCAGGTCTCCCCCGTTGCCCTGGACGACGCCAACCTTGCCGCTCACATTGTGCGTCACCTTCGAGCCGCTGCCGTACACCGCGTTGTCGACCGTGGAGAAATAGTACTGCATGTTAATCCACTCCCCGACGACGAGCGGGCCGGTAAGGATCGTCTCGAGGGCGGTCCCGCTGTCGTCGACCCGCCAGTCGTAGGAGTGCAGGAAGCTGCGTCCTCTGAGGTTGAGGTTGCGCGTGAGTCGACGCGGGCCGACGATGAACGCCGCATTGCCAGCCAGGCCCCACTCGGGGCGAGTCTCCGACCAGTCGGCCGCCCGCCGCTCCGTCTCGCGGGTGGCATCGGTCCACATCTGATCGTCCATGGAATTGACTCGTTCGGCTGTCGCCCCGTTGCGTGCAGCCGCAAGGTCGTCCCGGAGCTGTTTGAGGGCGTCGGGGTCGACGGGAGGATCCTCGTCGTCGACGAAGAGCGTCACCTCGTCGGTCGTCGTGTTGTGCTGCCCGGCGAGAAAGACGGTATCCTCCGGGATGTCGATGCCCCGCGATCGCAGGGCGTCCCGTACGGCGGGCTCGTTGCAAATCGCGGCGAGCACGCGCGCATTCGGGCCACCCGGGTTCCCGGCGCAGGCCCCGCAGTCGAGGCTCGACTTGAACGGATTGTTGGGGGTCTGGCTGCCGTGCCCGGTAAAGACCACGACGGGCGCGAACCGATCCGTCCACCCCATCAGACGAAACGCGGCCTCGGCGTAAACGGTCTTGACTTCGGGGGAGAGCCCCAGCGGCAGCGCGTCTTCCGGGTCCGGCGCGTCCGGGCGGTCGACGGTCACCTCGGTAAAGCTCGATGGGCCGGGCAATCGTTCACGGAGCGATTTGAGCCCATCGAAGACGCGGTGCGGGAGGAGCGTCCGCAGCGCCATCGCGATCCCGTAAAATCCACCGCTTCCCTCTACAAAGCCGAACGCGGCGGCGACATCTTTCTTCAGCGTTTTCAGGAGCGTCCGGCGTGTGCCCTCGATGCCCGCCCAGTCGTTGTAGGCTTCGGCCTCGTGCTCGCACCCCGGCGCGATGCGCTCGGCAATCCGGTGGCGCGGGTCGACGATGGGCGGACAAGCTTTGACCCGCTCCCCGACGCCGCCGCCCGGCGCGTAGGATTCGTGCTCCATCGGAATGCCGAAGAACCCGGCGTATCCGTGCGTTTCGTACGACCCCAGGCCTTCAAGGTGGCGACGAAGGATCTCGGATCGGACGTCGATGCAGAAGACGAGTTGTGCATCCGGTCGGTCGCCCGTCCCGTCGACCCCCGTGCGTGACGGCGGCTGGGTCAGGTCGTCGATCAGCCGGTGACGGTATGTTTCCTCCCACGCCGCCAGCACAACGGCCGGCAGCGTCTGCGCATCGGGATTCGCCTCCCCGTTCGCGGGTGCATCTTCCGGCAGCAGCGGTTCACCCAGCAGCCGCGCCACGGTCAGCCGAACGGCGAGGTAGCCGCCCAGCGTGATCGGTTTCGCCTTTTCCCACTCACCGGCCGTACCCCGGCTCTGCCAGCGAATGAGTCCGACCCACCCGGGCAGGGCGGCCAGGTGGTGCGTGAAGATCGTCTCCCACTCTTCTTCCGGAACGCCGTCGAGTGCTTCAATAAACGCGTCGAGCTTCGTCGACGGCAGGTCCGACGTCTGGCGGATCCCGGGGATGTCGCGGTCGAAGGGCGCAAGGATGCGCCAGGATGCGAAAAACCCGTCCGACCGGTTGGGCATCGGCCACGCGGCCTGGCCGTGATCGAAGAAGGCGGCGAGCCACTTGGACATGATCCGGTTGAGCCGCTCGTCCTCCGGCTCGTCCGGGGTCGGATCACGCCGGGGCAAGTCGTCCAGCGCAGCCGACGGCGCGAGATCGTGACCGGCATCTCGCAGGTGACGTCGGAGAATTTCCGGGTCGATGTCGCCGCGCTCCCATGCCCGGCGGAAGAGGTCAGCCGCAGGATAGCCGCGTCCACGGAACAGGTGCCCCGCCCGTTGGACCGCCTCATGAAAGGGCAGCGACTCAAATCCGGAGAGGGGGTTGGCCGAGTTAAACGTCCGCAACGGCCAGAGCGGACCGACCGCTTCGGCAGCGTTCTCGATGCGGCCGCGAAGAACCGAAATCTCAATGGACATGATAGCGATCGCGTCGAGTGAGAAGCGTCGAGGAAACCGGCCGAGAGGTGTTCATCAGGAGAACGTAGAGGCGGGTGCTGGAATGGTGCCAGCCGCGGTCGATCCCGACGTAGACGAGGGCGAAGATGGCGGCGGTCGCCCAGTGAAGGGGCGTCAGCGCGGTCGGGAAGGCCAGCGTGCCGAGGTCGGCGAGCAGCCATGCGACGGCGTTGTAGACGGCCCCGTACATCGTGAGGGCCGGCAGGAGCACCACCGGGAGCACCCAGGCACGCGTGGTAGCCCGCAACCCGGATCGCCGGAGCAGGGTGCGGGTGGCGTGAAGGACGGCGAGGACGACGAAGAACACAAGCAGGGATCCGCCGTCGAGCGCCAGCACCGACTTTCCTGTGATCCAGGCAAATACGGCGCCCCCGGCAATACCCGTAGCGACCGACGCCAGCGTAGATGCCCAGCCGGCGGGCTCCGGACGTGTTGAGGGCGGGGCGGCCGTCTCGACGACCGACCCGGAATTAAGAAATAGGTACGCCTTGTAGAAGCCGTGCAGGATCAGGTGGGCGACACCGGCTGCGCCGAATCCGAGGCCGAACTGCATCACCATGAATCCCATCTGGGCGGTCGTCGAGCAGCCGAGCTGCCGTTTCACGTTGGTCTGAACGAGGGCCCACGCCTGACCGGCCAGAGCCGTAACCGCGCCGACGAAAAAGACGAGCAGAATCGCGGCCTGGGTTTCGAAAACGACGCCTGCGAACCGGGCCAGGAGCACGCCGCCGGCATTGACGATGCCGGCATGCATGAAGGCTGAGACGGGCGTCGGCGCCGTCATCGACGAAAGGAGCCACCGGTGGAAGGGGACCAGGGCAGACTGTAGCATCGCCGCCACGACGATCAGCACGATGCTGACCGCCAGCACCCAGCGCGGCACCGCCTCGATCCCGGCAACGATCTCAGAGACCGTCACGGCGCCGGTGTTCGGGACAAGCAGAAAAATGCCGATTGCGAGGGCACCGCTCCCGGCGAGGAACGTGCCCCGCGCATATCGAGCCGCCGCCTGCGCCTCAGGCCAGCCGCGGACGTGGCCAATCAGGCCTGCGAGTAGAAGACCCATCCCCATCCAGAGCACGATAAATACGAAGACATGCTCCGTCGCCGTCAGGAATAGCACGACGAGCGTAAGAGCAAAGAGCTGCACGTAGAAGCCGCGCAGCCGCCGGGCCCCTGCCATGTACCGGCGGGAAAAGCTGTGGACGATGCCGCTGACAAAGGTGACGACGACCGCCATCACCTGGGTCAGCCCGTCCACATGGATGAGGGGCTCGACGGTCCATTCTGCGCCCTGAAGCACAAAAGCGAGCGCAAGAGACAGACCGAAGCCGGTCCACACGGCTCGCGTCAGGAGGGCGGGAAGTCGGGTCGGGGGAGGCATGCGAAATGGGTCGAGGAGCAGTATCGAACGCCGAAGCGTGTCTGGCCCGGCGTCAGCGCTGCAGGGAATGGGCTGCGACGCCGTCGGCGCAGGACAGGGCAGAGTGTTGCCGTGCCGTAACAATGTGATATGGAAAAGATTCGACCGATCCCTGCGTTCCAAGGATAAAAACGGCTCGAGTTACGAGAAACAAACAAAGACGGAGATCGAACGAATCACGTCTCGTCGAACCGGGGGCCGAAACGCGCTCGACCCGCGCCGCATGTCGGATGCTCGCTACGTTGCGGCTTGGCCGGTTCCTACTGCCGCGTGGCGGCACTCATCTCTTCGAAATTGAGGTCCTCGAAGGTGTAGGAACTCGGCTCGAACAGGGGGGTCCCGTGAGCATCGCGCCACGATTTATGAAACGCAAGCTCGGTCTCCGCCGGTGGGCGAATGTTGAAGGTCACCGTGTACAGATCCGTCGGCGATCCCGGAAGGGAAATGTTGCGCGCATAGTGCATGGCGTCGCCCAGCGTGATGTGGGGAATCAACGCGACGTTGTCGGTTTCGCCCGTTGCCTGGTTCGTGATGGTCGCAAAGAACCGCATGTACCCGACAAAGCCACCTCGCTGCACGCCGTCGGGGACCGACACGTCCGGGTCCGTGGCCCAATTTGCCAGCACCTCGATGTGGATATCCGTGTCGGATTCAGCCAGATTCTGATCGTACGGCGTGACGTCATCCTTCGGGGCCGCCTCAAACGTCATGGTGATTCCGGGGGCAATGGTCTCTTCGCCAATGATCATTTCCTGCGCTTGCGCTGCGGGCGCCAGAGCCAGCACAAACGCCAGAATCCAGATGACAGGCTGGGTGATGAATCGTTCGGTTACTGTTGGATGCATAGGTCGAAGCGGGTTTGTAAAGAATCGGGTCCGGCGGTTAAGAGCCAGGATCGTCACGGCGTGAGCGGACGACGTGTAATGAGCGGACGGCGTTTACGAGGACACCGTTTCGGCGGTAGATACGGATACTGGCCCGTCGAATTTCCGTGAACCCCCTCCCTACCCGTCGCAACTTTGTAATATGTTACGGCTTCGTTCGTAGGTTTCTGGGGAGCGGGCGATCTTTTCGAGGGCGCGACCGTTACGCTTATGTGACCGGGCGGAATGTGGTCGGTCGCGTTTATGCGGTTTCGTTTCCGTAGCGAGCGGAATCGCGCGGACGCCGACGAGCCTTCGTCGACCCCGCCGGAGCATGACGGTCCGAACGGATAGACCATTCCCCAGACCACGACACCCATACCGGCCCTTCGGTCGATCGCATCTTCGATCGCGCGGCATACACGCGTCGACGTGATGGGCCGAGGCACATGCCGCTTCTTCCCGCAGACTCACCCCACAACATGAGCATCGCCTCATACCTGTCCGAGGACATCGGCGCGTCGGTCGACTTTACATCGTTCCGCGACGCGTTCAAGGAGAAACTCCAAAACGTATTCCACCGACGAGCTGACGCTGACACCGTTGGGACGTCGCGTGGAATTCCGCCGTTTATGATGCGCGAGATTCAGTCCCTCACGCCGCTTTCGGTTTTCATTCCGGAAGAGCACGGTGGCCGCGGCGGACATGTTCACGAGTGCCAGTCCATTCTCGCAGCGGCATCCTACGAGTCGCTTGCGCTCTCGCTTACCATCGGCATCAACGGTGCTCTTTTCCTCCAGCCGCTCACGAAGTACGGCCGCGAGGAGGTTAAAGGCCCGATCTTCGAGCGGTTTATCGAAGACAAGAACATGGGCGGGCTGATGATTACGGAGCCGGATTACGGCACCGACGCCCTGCGGATGGAGACCTGCTACCGGCAACAGGAAGACGGCAGTTATCGCATCCAGGGTACGAAGCACTGGGGCGGCCTGACCGGCTGGGCCGATTTCTGGCTCGTCACGGCTCGTCGCAAGAGCGACAGTGGCAATCTCGGGCGCGACATCGACTTCTTCATCGCCGACATGAACCGGCCTGAGCAACTCATCGAGGTCGAGGAGATCTACGAAAACCTCGGCCTTTACATGATTCCGTACGGCCGGAACAAGGTAGACATTCGCGTTCCGGAAGCGCACCGTCTGGAGCCCGAAAGCACCGGGATCAAGATGATGCTCGACACGCTTCACCGGAGCCGGATCGAGTTTCCGGGAATGGGAATGGGCTTCCTCCAGCGCATGCTCGACGAAGCCATATCGCACTGCCGCGAGCGTTTCGTCGGTGGCAAGCCGCTGCTTGAGTACGACCAGGTCAAACGGCGCGTCGCGGGCATCCAGGCCGCGTTCACCGCATGCTCCGCCATGTGCATGCACACCAGCGAACACGCGGGTATCGAGAACAACCTCGCCTCGGACGCCCTTCCGGCCAACTCGATTAAGTCGGTCGTAACGGACATGATGCAGAGTGCGTCGCAGTCCCTGCTCCAGCTCGCGGGCGGCAAGGGCTACAAGCTGGACCACATCGCCGGTCGCTCCACCGTGGACAGCCGTCCGTTCCAGATCTTTGAAGGGTCGAATGACGTGCTGTACCAGCAGATTGCGGAGTCGGTGCTCAAGTCGATGCGCAAGATGAAGGAGCGCAACCTGTACGACTTTGCCTCGCAGCACGACCTCATGAATCGTGCGTCCGACTACTTTAAGGACGCGCTCGACGTTGAGGTCGACATGTCGCTCCCCCAGCGCAAGATGGTCGACCTCGGTCGTATCATCGGCCGCGTCATCACGATGGAGATGACGATCGAGATGGGCGACCGTGGATTTCGCTCCGACCTGATTTCCAATGCCCTGAACCTCTTCCGGAGTGAGGTGAAAGGCATGATTACGTCGTTCCGGGATCGCTCCTCGACGGACGTCGTGGAAGACTACAGCGACAACAGTTCCTGGATCGATCTCGTCCGGGCGCCGAGTGCATAGCCGGAGAAGCAGCGGTTCGACTCACATCGACGTGGAATTTTCGAGGGAGGGCCCAAACTTTCAGGGCGCTCCCTCGTGCTTTGTACGTGATCGCTCGCCCTCCTCACCGGGACCGGCGCGCACGTCGTCCCGGGCCTTCATCAATCGTCGATGACCTATGACCTTTGGAGTCATTGTATTCCCAGGCGCGAACTGTGACCACGACGCCTATCACGCCGCAAAGCACGTTTTCGACCAGGATGCCCGGTTCATCTGGCACGAGGATGAACGCGTCGGCGACGTGGACGTCGTCATCGTGCCCGGCGGTTTCTCTTATGGCGACTACCTGCGCTCCGGGGCTGTCGCCCGTTTCTCCCCGGTCATGCAGGATGTCATCCGGTTTGCAAATGAAGGCGGCCTCGTGCTCGGGATCTGCAACGGCTTCCAGATTCTCTGCGAGGCCGGCTTGCTTCCGGGCACGTTGATGCGGAACGACAACCTACGCTTCCGCTGCAAGCACGCCACCCTTCGTGTGGAGAATGGCGAGACACCGTTTACCGGGGCCATGCGCGCCGGACAGGTGGTTTCGTTTCCGATCGCACACGGCGAAGGCCGTTATTTTGCTGACGACGACGTGCTCGCCGATCTCGATACACACGATCAGGTCGTCTTTCGGTATGCAGACGCCGACGGCAACGTGACCGCCGAGGCGAACCCCAACGGCTCTGCCGCGAACATCGCCGGCATCGTCAACCGAGAGCGGAACGTTCTCGGGTTGATGCCGCACCCGGAACGATGCGTCGAGTCCCTCCTCGGCGGCGGTAATGACGGAGCCCTCGTGTTCCGGTCGCTGATCGAGCATGCCGGCACCTTGGCCGCGTAGCTCCGACGCCCGCCTCTCCCTTCTCTTCCCCTGACCGATCCACGCATGCTCGACGCCCCCATAACGCTGGGCCTCCTGATTGCGAATGTTGCAATCAGCCTGTACGCCCTCACCGCCGACGTGTCGCTCATCAATGAGCTTTCCTTTCGCCCCCGGCGGATCGAGCAAGACGGCGAATACTACCGATTCTTCACCGCCGGTTTCGTTCATGGCGGCATGGCGCACCTCGCCTTCAATATGATCACGCTGTACTTCTTCGGTCCGCTCCTCGAAGGGGTGCTGGGCGCCGGCGCCTTCCTGATTCTGTATTTCGGATCTGACCTCTGCGCGAACGCGCTGACCTTCGCTATGCATCGATCGGATCCGAATTACGGGTCGATCGGCGCATCGGGTGCCATCTCGGGAGTGCTATTTGCATTCTGTCTGTTTGCCCCGTTTGCGAAGCTCTACGTCTTTTTCGCGATCCCCATGCCCGCCATCCTCTTTGCCGTGCTGTACGTTGTCGTATCGGTGTACGCCATCGGGCAGCGAGAGCAGGGAGCGATGGGAGGCATTGCCCATGAGGCGCACCTCGGTGGAGCCGTCGGGGGGGTGCTGATCACGATTGCTCTGGTGCCCGCCGCTGTCGGCGAGTTCCTCCGGGCCATCCAACAAGTACTGTGACGGATGCGACGGTGTATGTCCGTTATGCAGATGAGGTGACAATCGCGTTCGAGGTGCGAGTAACGGGTTCGTCAACCCTTCTTTCTCGTTCCTTCGCACGAATCCCGTTATTGTTGTTGCACTGGAACGATTTGTGAGTTATTGTTGATTGGCTTCATGCAACGCTCCCTCAGTTTCTGAGGACTCAGTCGCATCGCATCGTGGATCGCAGAAAGCTCGGCTTGTGGAGGCCGGGCTTTTTGCTCTACCCCCCTCTCTCGCGTCTGTATCGGCGCTCACGGCCGGGAATCGTAGCAGCGGTCACCACAAGCGACGACGTTGCTCGTTGTACGGCGTCTCACCGCCTGCATGCCGATCTCTACGTTCGCGTTTCGTTTCGTGCCACCCTGCGCCACGGCAGCACCATGGCTGGATGTGAATAACTTGTTTATAGTTTGTTCACAACCCATCTTGACATGGGCTTCATGAAGGCTTATCGTAAGGCCAGTGCTTTCGGGCACTGTTCCTTGACGCGACTGAGTCTCTGGGCTGCATGAAGCCAGCCTGTGCCTCGATTCCGAGTTGCATGCCTTCGGGCTGCACCTTGAGAACCGAGAGGCAGATGCACCGGACCGTACGGTGTCATTCTTCGGAGTGGCACATGTGCGTCATCGGCCGGGGCGTGTCCAAACCCACAGCATATCGCCGAGAGGCGAATAGCATAGGGACAGAGCACGACCTGAAAGATGAGTTGTTCGACGTCATCGGGCGGATCGGACGGGCGCGAGCCTGTCGACCGTGCGACGACATTGATTCGACGCACCGGCAGGCATCGCTCATGATCACTTCGCCGTGTTCGCCACAGGGCGACGATCGATCATGCGCGCATCGCTGCGATGTCCATCGTTTGCACCACGTACTCCGCGAGGAGACGAGGAGCAGGCGGCACGGACGATCGACGCGCGAGACGTTGTTTTCGGACCGGACCCCTCGTTCGCGAGGACCGGAGCGACGACATGTCTCGGTCATCGGGCGGATCATTTTCCACGGAATGGTTCGCTGCGAAGGATGCTTCCTCCACAGGACCGCCGCTCAACGAGCGAGAACGTGCGTGAGACTTCGGTCTTGCGCGGCACTCCCTTGATGAGTGGCACGTGTAGGCCCGCAGTGTACGATCCGGCGCTCAGCGCCGGGACAAACGGACGGCTCGTTGAGTCGACCGACGTACACCGCTCCGGCATACCTGACGGTTTGCCTCAGGAGACGGGCCTCCCACCTCGGCGTTGCTTCGGCATCACCGACGGACCGGGAGGCCAGCGTTAAGGGATTTTATTGAGACGCGTTCGCCCCCGCGGCCTTGCCGACGGAGGCGTTTTTATTTCCCCCGTCTCGAGGTTACAGACGGGCCAGCAAGTCGCTCCAGTTCCGAAACGCGAAGGAGCGACCGTTCATCTCTCTCCCCTCCTCCACGTTACGAGCGTACCAGGCCACCCGCCACCCCGCTCGCGTGCCACCTTCCACATCCGAGCGCCACGAGTCCCCGACATACAGGATCCGATCCGGGGACGTCCCTGCCCGCTCCGCCGCCACCTCAAAGACCCGCGGATGCGGCTTCATGTGACCTGTCTCCTCGCTCACAAGCACAACGGAGGCCCGATCTCGGATCTCCGGGAATTTCTTGAGCTTGCGCTCCTGCACTTCCGCAAACCCATTCGTCAGCAGCCCGACAGGATACCGCTCCGCAACCGCTGCGTACGTGTCCCAAGCGCCATCCACGAATGCCCAGTGCTCGGCATATCTCTGAAGGTAGACCGAGCCGATCCGGGACGCATCGGCCTGCGGCGCATCCACCGCATCGAGCAGCAGACGGAACCGATCCATTTTGACGGTCTCCTTCTCAACCTCTCCCTCGGTATACTTTCGCCACAGCGGCCGGTTGATCCGGTGGTACGTGTCCTGCAGCTGGTCGACGGATAGGTGGCCGAAGACCGTCAGGTACCGCGACCGCAGATCCGCCAAGGCCTCTCGCTCGGCGTGGCTGTGATCAAGAAGGGTGTCATCGACGTCGAAGTATACGAAGTCGACGGCGTTAGCAAGGCTGGATGAAATCACAGATGAACAGTCTCTGGCGATGAGAAGAGGAACGGGCGATTCGTCAGGGAATCGAGCTCTCGAACATCGCATACTCCTTATCGACAACGGCCCCGAGCGATTCGATGTGATTCTTGAGCCGGTCGTTGGAGTCAAGGACCCAGCTCATCTCGCAGGCATCGAACCCGTTCGGCGGCCCGCTTTCGATCGTGGCCAGCACCAGGAGTGCGTCCAGACCTTTCCCCTGAAAGTCTTTTCGGACCCCCATCAGTGGCATCCGGCACTCGTAAATGCCGTAGTGCGCGTTCAGGAGGAGCTTCGGAAGACCCAGGGGAAACAACCGTCCGTCGGGGACCTGCTGAAGCGCCTGGTTGATGTTCGGAAGCGTGATCGAAAAGGCCACCGGCTCCCCGTCATGCTCGACGAAAAAGATCATGTCCGGCTCTACGATCTGCTTTAGCTGTCCAGCGAGCTGGTCGATTTCGGCCTCCGTCATCGGCACATGGCCCCAGTTGTCCGCCCACGCCTCGTTGTAGATGTCGACCACGCACTTCGCTTCCTCCTCGAAGCGGTCCATGTTCAGCGTTCGGAGCGTAAGTCCGGGCGTGCGCCGCTTCACGAGCTCAGCCCCTCGCTTGAGGCGGTCGAACTGTACGTACTTTTTATGGACGTAGTACGCCCACATCGTCATGGCTCGATCAAACCCGTAGCGGAGGAGAAAGTCTTCGTGGTACGGCGGGTTGTACGGCATGAGAATCGACGGCTCGCGGTCGAAGCCGTCCACGAGCAGGCCCGCGGTGTCGTTCAGGGACGGGTTCGCCGGCCCCCGGACGCCGGTCATGCCTTTTTCCCGCAGCCAGCCGGTGGCCGCATCCAGCAGCTCCTCAGCGACCGTATAGTCCTCATCGCACTCGAAGAAGCCGAAGAAGCCGTTGTCATCGTCGTACTTCCTGAGGTGCATGCCGTTAATAATGCCGGCGATGCGCCCGACGACGCGGCCGTTACGGCGCGCAAGAAAGAGTTGCGCCTCTCCGTGCTCGAAAAATGCGTTTTTCGAAGGGTCCAGGACGTGCTTCACTTCCCGGCGCAGGGGCGGCACCCAGTTCGGGTATTCGTCCGTGTAGAACGAGTAGGGGAAGTCGATAAACGCGTTGCGGTCGGAGCGGCTGCGTACGGGTTGAACGTCAACCGACGCGGCGGTAGCCGTGGAATCCATAGCGTCCAGGTATGTCGAGGTGGATGCCCGGAGAGAGAGGGAAGATCAAAGCCGGCGATAAAAAGCCGCCGCGCTCCGCAGGACGAGGCATCGTCCCGGGAGGCGGCGGCACAAGGATGAGCCTCGGGCGGTTGGAGCCGCCAAGCGTCTACATTATGCTGCAGCCGAGTGGCCGTTGGTGGACCCCTTCATATGGCCCGTGGCAGGACTGTTGACGTTTTCCGCGGATGAGCGGCCCTTACGGGCGTGCCCATTGGCGTGATGCTCACTCACGGCGTGTCCGTTGGAGCCGATGACGCCGTGCTGCTTGCCGACCTTGTGGAAGGCGTCCAGGATCTGGTCGAGTTCATCGTTACTGTGCGTCGCCATGTAGGACGTCCGCATGAGGGTTTGCCCCGGCGGCACGGCCGGCGGCACGACGGCATTCACGAAAACACCGTTGTCGAGAAGGTCGCGCCAGAACTGGAAGCAGGTGTTCATGTCCCCGATGACGACGGGGATGATCGGCGTTTCGCTGTTCCAGACGTCGAAGCCGAGGTTGCGGAAGCCGTCCCGCATGTAGTCGGAGATTTCCCAGAGACGCTCCAGCCGCTCCGGCTCTTCCTCGAGAATGTCGAGGCACTTAAGGACGGTGGCCGTGTTGGCCGGCGGCATCGACGCGCTGAAGATGTGCGCTGATGCTTCGTGGCGGATGAACTCGATGACGTCGTGGTCACCGACCGCGAAGCCGCCGAGGGACGAAAAGCTCTTCGAGAACGTGCCGGTGATGATGTCGACCTCATCGGAACGCCCGAAGGTCGAAGCCGAGCCTCTTCCACCCGGGCCAATGACGCCGATCGCGTGGGCGTCGTCCAGCATCAGGGCCGCATCGTATTGCTGCGCCAGATCCAGAAGTTCCGGAACGCGGGCAATTGTACCGCTCATGGAGAACACGCCGTCCGTGGCGATCAGCTTGCCGGCATCCGGGCGATCCTGCTGGGCCCTACGGAGAAGCTTCTCGAGGTGCTCCAGGTCGTTGTGGCGGTAGCGCTGCGTGTCCGCCAGGCTGACCTGCGTTCCCTGAACGATGCAAGCGTGATTGTCTTTGTCCGAGAAAATGATGTCGTTACGCCCGGCAAGCGCCTGGATGACGCCTTCATTGGTCATGTAGCCGGTCGAAAACAAGACCGCCTCGTCCTTGCCCATGAAGTCGGCGAGCCGCTCTTCCAGCCGGAGGTGAAGGTCCAGCGTTCCATTCAGGAAGCGACTTCCCGTACACCCCGTGCCGTACTTGGCGACGGCGTCGCGGGCGGCCTCCTTGACGCGCGGGTCCGCAGTCAGACCCAGGTAATTGTTCGACCCGGCCATGATGATCTCCCGACCATTCATGATAGCGGATGTACCTTCATTCCGCTCAATCGGACGAAAGTACGGATACAGGTCCGCGTCCTTTGTCTTCGCGTAGTCGCCGGATTCGTCGAAGAACTTATGGCATTTATCAAAGAGCGACGGGGCCGACTTGGTCGCGGTCTCCGTGTCCTCTCCTTGGGACGTCGCGGTCTCCTGCGACCGTCGGGGGTCAGACTGGGTCATAGAAACGGTGTGCGTATATGCAAGGCATCGTGTGGGAAGCAGGAGCACTACGGACTGGGGTGTGGGCCCCGATATACATCCGATAGACTCATCCTACGTTACAAGCCGCACCCAACCACGCGAAGGTAACACGGCCTCAAAATATTTTTTGGCGCCGGTCTTGGCAGTCCATGTTGGAGCTGAGACGAGGCGCAAGCAGGCGTGATGACGCCCTGGTTCGGAAGTGTATGCCCAATCGTGCCGCGCGTATGTTAGTTTCCCCCACACAACACAATCATTACACCCGGGAGCCCTTCCGTAGATGTTTTTGGTAGCCTTTCACATCCCAGCACAAGCTTCATCATCTCTTCGCACGCACCGGACTGTACACGGGCCGGGCTCTTCAGGAGAACATCAGAATTGCACCTTGATGGCTGCTGAATTTCCCATGGGGGACGGTACAACCTTCACGGAGAGCTCATCGCCTACGTCGAACGTGAGAAGGTGAGCACTGACGTAGGCATCCACGACCGTGAGAACGTAGAACAGACCGCTGCCGACGACCGACAGATCCCGCCATCGACGGTACCGATCGCGTTGTGAGCGGAGCGTCCGAGCTGGGATTTCGGCGTCGAAGGTGGACACGCTTCGCTGGACGAGGCGGTACTGATCCCGATAGGATAGATAGGGGTTCGACGCGATCTGCCCCGACGCCACGCGCTCCTCACTGATCTTGTAGAGATGCGCGCGCTGGAAAAGCTTGTACTGGTCGTGGTTGTAGAGAATGGAGTACGTCAACCCCGCCAGCCCGGCATACACGATGGGAATTTTGTAGTACTGCCGGTTGTAGAGCTGCCCCCATCCGGGGACGGCAAACGCGCGCCAGAGGGCCTTTTGCGGCGTATGGTCCGCCGGAAGGCCGCGTTCGACGAGAATTTGCGTCCGGACGCTATCCGGTTGGGCAACCGACGATGGAGCCACCGCGCCCCAGAGGGTGACGACCGCCAGCAAGAACAGAGCGCCCCGTATCCGAGAAAATGAAGCGTCCAAGACCAGTTGACAGGCTGTGCGAGACAATGCCCGATCCGTTCCCGGCGGTGGAAGAACGCCGCTCGGCTGCGGGCCGATGGGACTCATAGAGGCTGCATGCGAAGATACAGCGCGCGGGCGGATACGGTGAGTGGACGACCTGCGTCTGCCGTTACTCTTCCAACATATCCATGAGACGCTCCAGGTCTTCGGCCGAGTAGTACGAAATCTCGATCTTCCCCTCCCCGTCCGACTTGTGCCGGATATTGACCTGGGTAGAGAACCGGGAGCGGAGCTGGTTTCGGTACTCTTCGAGCTGCAACTCCTCGCGGGATGGTGCCGGGTCGACCTCGGCCTCGGCATCGGTCGCATCGTCTTCCGGCTCGGCTTCCTCTTCGGCTTGCTGGTACTCGCGCACCCGTCGCTCGACCTCTCGAACGGAGAGCTCCTCCTCGATCGTCTGCTTCAGCAGATCGATCTGCGCGTCGTGATCGTCGATCGTGATTAGCGCGCGGGCGTGGCCCATCGCCACCTCCTTGTCCCGAAGCGCTGCCTGAATGCGGGGCGGCAGTCGCAGAAGCCGGAGAAAGTTGGCAACGGTTGCGCGGCTCTTGCTGACTTTCTCGGACACCTCCTCCTGCGTGAGCCCGCACTCTTCCATGAGCCGCTGGTACCCCAGGGCGACCTCGATGGGGTTCAGTTCTTCGCGCTGGACGTTTTCCACCAGCGCCATCTCGAGCATCTGCTCGGTGTTGGCCTTGCGCACGAACGCCGGCACGCGCGGGAGTCCCGCACGGCGTGCCGCACGGAGACGCCGCTCCCCGGAGATAATCTCGAACTGTCCCTCGCCGAGCGCCCGAACGGTGATGGGCTGGATGATGCCGAGCTGACCGATCGAGGCGGCGAGCTCATCGCGCGCCTCATCGCTAAACTCCTGACGCGGCTGATACGGATTGGGCCGAATGTTTTCGACCTCTACCTCCGCGACCCGCCCAACCAGCCGGTTACCGTCTTCGAAGCGGTAAAGCTGGCTGCGAGATACGTCATCGCCGGAGGACGACTCGCCTCGCTCCTCGTCCCGCTCCTCGGATGGGAGCAGTGCGCTGAGACCTTTTCCAAGTGCTGATTTCTTAGACATGCCAGACCGTCCGTCGGGAATACTGATCGTGAAAGGCCCGGATGCACGTCAGAGCGCGTCCGGGCACATCAATGGTAAGGGGCCGCGTTTCGGCGGTCGCTACAACGAAAAGCCGTTCGCGGGCGTTTTCTCTTCCGAAGATTCCGAAAGGGCACCCGGCACGCTTTCCTCCGGGCGGTCCGAGCGGCTTGAGGAGGCTGCCTCCTCCGATGCGTCGCCCGTTGCCGGGAGCGGTTCATCATCGTCCGCCTGGCCGTCCCCATTTGCATGGTGCTGCAGGTACCGCTGGTTGTCGGCCAGAATCTCACGCGCCAGCGACATGTAGTTTTTCGATCCTTTGCTCGTCGCGTCGTACAGAATGACCGGCTTCCCAAAACTCGGCGCCTCCGACAGCCGCACGTTACGCTGTACGATGGTTTCGAACACCTTGTCGCCGAAGTAGCGACGGACCTCCTGCGCCACCTGGTTCGACAGGCGCAGACGCGTATCGAACATCGTCAACAGCACACCCTCAATCTCAAGGTCTGGATTCAGGTGCTGCCGGACGATTTTGATGGTGTTCAGGAGCTGCCCGAGTCCTTCGAGGGCAAAGTACTCCGCCTGGACCGGGATCAGCACCGAGTTCGCCGCGGTCAGGGAGTTCAGCGTCAACAGGCCGAGCGACGGCGGGCAGTCGATCACGATGAAGTCGTACTTCCGTCGCACCCGCTGGAGCGCGTTCGAGAGAATCTTCTCCCGCTCCATCACGTCGATCATCTCGATCTCCGCCCCCACCAGGTTAATGTGGCTGGGGACGACGTCAAGAAACGGGATCTCCGTCGACAGCACCGTCTCCTGTGCCGACACCTCGCCGATCAGCGCCTCGTAGATCGACGCCTCCACATCTTTCGGCTCCAGACCGATCCCGGACGTGCAGTTGGCCTGCGGGTCGATGTCGATCAGCAGGGTGGAATGCTCCGTCGCCGCCAGAGAAGCTGCCAGATTGATGGCTGTCGTGGTTTTACCGACGCCGCCTTTCTGATTGGCGATCGCAATGACTTTTCCCATAAGGAGTTACCGCTCTTGAGTGCAGGCTGCCGCACTGCCCGCGACAGTCCTATCAGACCTAAGGGTGAACGTGGAGGTGCCATCCCGCATCGGGACCGCATCAGACCGTCGGCGCATGCACCGTGGCGTCAAGGGGTCGTGATCCCCGTCGAGACACCGCCCAATCCGCTTGACGGTCGCCCGCCGGACCGGTACGCATTCCGGCCTTTTATCGCGTAGAACCGGAAGTGCAATCCGCCAATTTCAGTGATAGCAACATACGCATCAGGGCGCGCCAATGTCCACAGCCGCATCGTGAGGGTCGGGCGAAGAGAACCAGCTCGGCCGGTCGTTCTGCCGGGCGGAATCGCCGGATCCGACCCCGGCGCAGTGGCCGTGCGGCGACCCCCGCGCCGGATCACTGCGCGGCCGTTCAAGGTTCGGTCAACGAGTGCCCTTTTTCCCCAGGCTGCTGCACCTCCATGGCGCGTCGCATCGTACTTTCATCGGATGACGGTCCCGCACGTTCCGTCGACGACCTTACGATCGACTACCGGGAGGCGCTGAACGAGCAGCAGTTGGCAGCCGTGACGGCCGGGGCCGGCCCCACCCTCGTGATCGCCGGAGCCGGTACCGGCAAAACGCGGACGCTGATCTATCGCATGGCGTACCTGGTCGAAACGGGCACGAAGCCGGAGTCGATCGTGCTGCTCACCTTCACGCGGCGCGCTGCACGGGAAATGACATCGCGCGCCTCCGACCTGCTGGACGGCCGCTGCCAGCGCGTGCAAGGCGGTACGTTTCATGCCTTCTGCCTCGGCGTGCTGCGCCGGCATGCACCCACGATCGGGTTCCCGCGCAACTTTACCGTGCTCGATGCCGCCGACGCGGGAGACGTCATCTCCGTGCTCCGGGCGGACGGCGAGTACGACAGCGGGGAGCAACGCTTCCCGCAGAAGCGGACGCTGTACTCGATGTTCTCTGCCGTGATGAACCGGCAGGAACCACTCGACGACGTCCTCGCCCGGCGCTACCCGCAGTTTTCCCCGCTCTACGACGTGCTGGAACGGATGCGCCGGGACTACCAGGCGTACAAGAAGGACCACGGCATGATGGACTTCGATGACCTCCTCTACCGCACCCTGGAGCTGTTCGCCACCGACGACGGGGTTCGGCGCAAGGTCGCCGGGCGCTGCCGGCACGTGCTGGTCGACGAATATCAGGATACGAACGCTCTGCAGGCCGAGCTCGTGAAGCAGTTCGCGTCCGTCCACGGCAACGTGATGGTGGTCGGTGATGACGCGCAGAGCATTTATCGCTTTCGAGGCGCGGATTTTCGCAACATCCTCTCGTTCCCTGATGAATTCCAGCACACGGAGGTTCTGAAGCTGGAGCAAAACTATCGTTCCACACAGCCGATTCTGGACCTGGCAAATCACGTCATCGAGAACGCCGATCGGTCCTACGAGAAGACGCTGTTCAGTCACCGCGATGTGCCGGAGGCGGAGCTTCCGGCAGTCGTCCCCGCCGCGGACGGTCAGATGGAGAGTCGGTTTGTCGCGCAGATGATCCTGCGTCTGCGCGAATCCGGCGTCCCGCTCCACGAGCAGGCGGTCCTCTTTCGATCGAGCCACAACAGCTACGAACTGGAGACGGAGCTCAATAAGCGAAACATCCCGTTCGTGAAGTACGGCGGCATGAAGCTTAGCGAGGCCGCTCACATCAAGGACGTGCTGGCCCATCTCAAGGTGGCGGAGAACCCGCAGGATGCCGCCGCCTGGAATCGAGCCCTCCAGTTGATTCATGGCATCGGCCCGAAGACGGCCAAGTCGCTCATCGATTGGGCAACCGGCAAGGCGGACGATCCATTCGTCCACACCGAGAATGCGCCGTTCTCCAATCGCTACATTTCCCAATTGAAAAAGCTCCTGGGCACGCTCCGGTCCATCCGCGACCCCGATCTGCCGGTCGTCGAACAGGTCGAAGAGGTGATCGACTACTACCGGCCGATCTTTGAGGACGAATATTACGAGGACTACCCGAAGCGCGAGCCCGACCTGGACCACTTTATCGGGTTGGCGGAAAACTACTCGAGCCGCCGAGACTTCCTCTCCTCCCTCGCCCTGGACCCGATCGAACTCACCGCTCTGGACAACGACGGGGAGCATGAGGACGAGCCGCCGTTGGTGCTCTCCACGATTCACTCCGCCAAGGGCCTGGAATTCCACACGGTGTTCCTGATCCGCGCGCTCGAGGGGGATCTTCCGTCCCGGTATGCACTTCGTGAGCAGGGAGGCGTCGACGAGGAACTGAGACTCTTCTACGTCGCCGTCACCCGTGCGGAGGACAACCTCTTCATCTCGTACCCGATGACGCAGTACCGGCGGT
>NZ_DAXETW010000054.1:0-15275 GCF_051155795.1 Longibacter sp. | reverse complement strand
GCGGGCATTTCGCGAAAGCTGAGGTAGCCGGGCACGTACGGGAAGGGCGTCGGACAGCGGTGCACCGCTTCGGCGACCACGGACAGGTCGGGAAGGGAAAGCACGCTCACGGCGGCCTGTGCGGTCTCTTCCCGGACGCTAACGTCGATCCCGGCAATCGTCCGAACGGGCCGATCATAGGTGACCTGAAGGGAGCACCGGCGCACCGATGCAGCCAGGTCGTTCTGGATGGCTCGAGCATCGTCGGTGGTAACGTCCCACGGGTGCGAGTGAACCGGATCGAGCTCCATAGCGGCAGGAGAATGATGGCTGGAGAAGGAGATAAACGGACAAGGCCGTCCTTAGAAGTACGAACATGCCTGCGACGTTCTCCTAGCTCGCCTGCAGGTTTTGGTAGAGGCGCGGAACGAGCCGAAACGCATACGCGCGATAGGAGATGTTAGCATGTTATTGGCCCGTTCCGTCCGGAACCGGAGGTATTACGTCTTTCTCCGGTGCCCTGCGCTCATAGCCCGCACCGTTTGCGGGCCGGGCGCCGTCCAGTGAGGGATGCACGATACGGTATCGCGGGGAGCCTCGGGAGGGGAAAGGGACGGCCGGTCGGTCATCGACGGTCGGTTCCGGACCGCTCGTCCGTCGGGGGTCTCCGTCATGTCTTTCCGATCGTGTCGACGTCAGTTAGAGATCGCCTCCCTCCCGCAACGATGCCGTGGATGGCCGTGGACAGGAGCACGCGGGCCAGCGTGCGCGGACGGTGGGGATGCGCCGGCGAAGCTTTCAGGGAGTGGGCTTCGCGAGCCCCCGCGGTGCATGGTTCACATCTCACATCTCTAACGAGCAACTCCATAGACTGCAATGATCGAACAAACCACACCCGAAGGATTCCGCGAACTCGCGGAAGTCCAGCAAAAGAACGAGGATGCGCTGTTTCAAAAAGCCAACGTCGTCGGCGTCGGCCTCGGCACGAAAGTGGTCGACGGCGAGGACACGGGCGAGCCGGCGATACAGGTGTTCGTCGACCAGAAGCTTCCGCCCGAAATGCTTCTGAAGGAGGACATGGTTAAGTCCGGCGATGTCGGGAAGAAAGCGGTAGACGTCGTAGAGGTTGGCACCATCACCGCCGGCGCGGCGTTCGCGCCGGACATCGAGGTGCCGCTCCGGACGGATTCCGGCGACGGGGCGCGGGGCGAACCGGAGCTGGCCGACGAGTACGAGGAAACGATGACGTTCGACGAGGTCGCCCGTCCGATGCGGACTCGTCGCCGTCTGATCCGCCCGCAACGCGAGGTGGCGCCCGAGCAACTGCGCCAGCGCGTGCGTCCCGCCCTCGGCGGCTTCAGCGTGGGGCACCCGCGCGTGACGGCCGGGACCATCGGGACGTGCTGCTACGACCTCTCGCCGTTCCCCGGCGTGCCGCAGCGGTACTACATCCTGAGCAACAATCACGTCATCGCGAATAGCAACAACGCCAACATCGGCGACCCGATTCTGCAGCCGGGCGCGTTCGACGGCGGTCGTCTACCTCGCGACATGATTGGTCGCCTCAGCCGGTTTATTCCAATCCGCTTCCGGACGGGGACGTCGGCACCGCTCAACTTCGTGGATGCGGCCATTGCGGAGGCGCCGTTCCATACGATCAGCCGTGAGATCTTCTGGATCGGGTACGTCAAAGACCTGTACACGGCGCCTACCGTCGGAACGATTGTGCAAAAGACCGGCCGGACGACGAACTACACGACCGGTCGCATCACAAGCATCAACGCGACGGTCGACGTGAACTACGGTGGCGGCCGTGTTGCGCGATTCGCCCGGCAGATCCTCACCACGCGAATGAGTGCGGGAGGAGACTCGGGCAGCCTCGTGCTGGACCTGAATGAGCGTGCGGTCGGGCTCCTTTTTGCGGGATCCCCGTCCGTCACGGTCCTGAACAACATTCTGTTCGTGCAGTCGCTCCTGCGCGTTCGGATTCACGAGTTCTAGAGCCCGGGCTGGAGTCGGCCCGCCCGGCGGACGGTCTTTCGATCGTTCGGCTGGGTGGGCGGCTTCCGGTCGCTGTGCGGTGACCCCGGGTGCGCAGGCCGGTTTTCAATATCGCCAGAGCGCGCATACCATCCTTCAGAGTCGTTTACCCTTACTACCTCCTTCTTACCATGAGTTCTAAGATACAGGACGCGCTCCGGTCGGCCCAGGACCAGTGGATGGACTGGAACGGCGTCGAGGCTGTCGGGCAGGGAAAAGCCGACGGCGAGGACTGCATCGTCGTCTACGTCGCCTCGCGCGACCTCGATGTGATTAAGTCGATCCCGGCCGAGTTCCAGGGCGTCCCCGTTCAGGTGCACGACGCGGGGGGCTCCATCCGGGCACAGTCGGCACACTCCGGCTCGCCGTAACGACGCCCGGCAGACCGTCCGGTCTCTCCCGATCATGGCTTTCGCTCCCGGCTGCTATGCTACGTTCGACGTCGTTGGCTCGCATTCGTTGTCCCGGTTCCGTGCCGCTTCCGGCCCGGGGACACCCTTTCCGAACCTCGGTTCGCTTCCTCCTCGCCGTGATGCTCGCGGCGATCGTAGGGGCCGGTACCGGGTGCGACGGAGACGAAGCCGGGCCGGAGCTGACGGCTGCGGAGACGCAGGAGACCGACACGAACAGCTCCTTCCTCACGACGGACCGGGCGTCGTACCTGGCAGAGGCCGAAAGGGACGGCGGTGACCGTCAGCAGTTCGCGTTCTCGGTGATCGCTCGATACCATAACGAACGGGCCGATACGCTCTACCTTGAACCGTGCGGTGCCGATACGACCGCGCCGGTTTTCCTGGTCGAAGGGAGCAACGGAGAAGCCTCCGCCTACGGCCCCGTCTGGGCATGTGCGGGGATGGGGCAGCGCATCGCCGTTGCACCCGACGCCGAGCGACGCGATACGCTTCGCCTGCGGGGTCCCACGATTTGGCGTGACGACGGCGCCCCGGTTGGATGGCTCTCCGGCCAGTTTCACCTGCGGTATACGGTCTACACGTGCCCGGAGGGACCGGACTGCGTCGCACCGGCGTCCCTGTCTCGCTCCCCGGCGTTTGCTGTGAAGCGGTCGCCCTGAGCATTTCGAACCGGACGGCGAAAGTTTCCGTGAAATGGAAAAGGATGGAATCCTATCCCGGTTTTGAGCATTGACGTGTATCCCGAGGAAAAACGCTCGGGGGCGTGTCCCCACTCGGCGGGTCTATAGCTCAGTTGGTTAGAGCGCTACGTTGACATCGTAGAGGTCAGTGGTTCGAATCCACTTAGACCCACAGAACCTTTCCAATTTGTATCGCACGATGGGTGTTCTTCTCACCGTTCAGGCAACAACGCGAACGCCGGTCTTCGGCCCCGTGTACCCCTGCCCGTGAGAGATGGACCCATTCTGCAGCCTGCTCTGTGCGCTGCACGCGTTGATTCTGGCGCTCCGTCCCTCCCGGCGGAGCGCTTTTTTTGTGCATCCATGTCGTTGCCTCCTGCTCGCTCGTCCTTTCCGCACCCATCTCTTCGCCCGTCTGCCATGGCTGAAGTTGACCAGCAAACCATCACCCTCACCCTCCCCGACGGATCCGAGCGTTCGTATCCTGCCGGCACGACGGGCTACGACGTGGCCGCGAGCATCGGTGCCGGACTCGCCCGTGCCGCTCTTGCCATCAAGGTGGGCGACACCGTTCAGGACCTGACCCGCCCGATCGCGGAGGACGCGGACATCGCCATACTGACGTGGGACGACAAGGAGGGGAAGGAAACGTTCTGGCACTCGTCGGCCCACCTGATGGCCGAGGCTCTGCAGGAGCTCTATCCGGGCATCAAGTTTACCATCGGCCCGCCCATCGACCAGGGGTTTTACTACGACATCGACCCCGGCGAGCATCAAATTTCGTCAGACGACTTTCCCGAGATCGAGGACAAGATGCTCGATCTCGCGCGTCGCGACGTCGACTACGACCGCCGGGAGGTGACAAAAGATGAGGCCGTCGCCTACTACGAGGACGTCGGCAACGAATACAAGCTGGAGCTAATCGAAGCGCTCGACGATGGCGACATCACCTTCTACGAGCAGGGTGAGTTCACCGACCTGTGCCGTGGCCCTCACATCCCGTCGACCGGGGATATCAAGGCGCCCAAGCTCCTGAGCGTCGCGGGTGCCTACTGGCGCGGCGACGAGTCCAACAAGCAGCTCACCCGCATCTACGGGATCACCTTCCCGAAGCAGAAGCTGCTGGAAGAATTCCTCGAGCGGCGGCGCCTCGCAAAGGAACGCGATCACCGGAAGCTCGGGAAAGAGCTTGACCTCTTCACGTTCAACGCGGAAAAAGTGGGCCCGGGCCTGCCGATGTGGCTGCCGAAAGGAGCCCAGCTTCGGGAGACGCTGGAAAACTTCCTCAAACAGGAGCAGCTCAAGGCCGGGTACGAGCCGGTCGTCACGCCCCACATCGGCCGTCTCGATCTGTACCGCACCAGCGGGCACTATCCCTATTACAAGGAGAGCCAGTTCCCGCCGATGCTGTTCGAGGGCGAGGACACCGAGGACGAGGAGGAAGACGGCTACCTCCTGAAGCCGATGAACTGCCCGCACCACACGCAGATTTACGACCACGACATGCACTCGTACCGGGATCTGCCGGTCCGGCTGGCAGAGTTCGGCACGGTCTACCGGTTCGAGCAGAGCGGTGAGCTGGGTGGGCTGACCCGCGTCCGGGGTTTCACCCAGGATGATGCGCACATTTTCTGCACGCCCGACCAGGTCAAAGGCGAGTTCAAGAGCGTGATCGATCTGACGCTCAAGGTGCTGTCCGCGCTCTCCTTCGACGAGTTCGAAGCGCAGATCTCCCTCCGGGATCCGCAGCAGAAAGAGAAATACGTTGGCGACAATGCGCTCTGGGACCAGGCCGAGCAGGCCATCCGGGAGGCGGTGGCCGAGAAGGGCCTGGAGGCTCGTGAGGAGACCGGCGAGGCCGCGTTCTACGGGCCGAAGCTCGACTTCATGGTCGCAGACGCGCTCGGCCGGGAATGGCAGCTCGGGACCATCCAGGTCGACTACAACCTGCCGGAGCGATTCGACCTGACCTATATCGATGAGAACGACGAGAAGCAGCGGCCCGTGATGATTCACCGTGCGCCGTTCGGTTCGCTCGAGCGGTTCATCGGTGTGCTGATCGAACACTGTGGCGGAAACTTCCCAACCTGGCTCGCCCCGGTGCAGGTGCAGGTGATCCCGGTGAGCGACGACTTCAACGCGTACGCCGAGGAGGTCGCATCGAAGCTTCGCGCCGAGGACATTCGCGTGAAGGTCGACGACAAGGATGAAACGGTCGGCTACAAGATTCGTCAGGCCGAGACCTCGAAGGTGCCGTACATGCTGGTCGTCGGCGGTCGCGAAGCGGAGGCCGGAACGGTCGCGGTCCGTGCCCACGGCAGCGGCGAGCAGGACGTCATTCCCGCGGGCGACTTCGTGCAGCAGGTCACGGCGGAGGTGGAGGCCGCCATCGGGTAGGGGGAGATGGGGAAGAGGGACACGGAGAACGGGTGAGATCGTGCAGTCACCCCGATGTTGCGACCTTCACTGGGATCCAAATTCCACATACACGCAAACACCCAGACACCTGAACACCAAACCCCCTCCCTCATCGCGCTCTGCCACGCCGGCCCGGATGGCACCATCCTTCACGCGAACGGCGATGGCCTGGATGCACGGTACGTAGACAGAAACGCCCGGCGTCGGCGGCATCTCCCGCGGAGAGTATTGAGATGCGGCTGCACCGGGCGTCGTCCGTTGCGACGTCCGAAGACGCGCAACAGGGGGCAGGTCATGATGATTGCCGGCCCGCTCTTCAATCGGGTATGCATGTCCTACGGCGAGCTTGTGGTCTGCGGCGGGAGCTCGATCACGTATCCCTGCTTGATCCGGAGATCGATCTTTTCGACGCAGGTGAAGTCGCTCAGCGGGTTGCAGGTGAGGGCAAGCAGGCTGGCCTCGTGGTCCGGCGCAAGGCGTCCGATGGCGCGATCAGGAAAGATCGATCGGCCGGTGTCCGTCCACAGGCGCAGAAGCGTCTGATTGTCGAAGACGTCAAGGCCGTGCAGGTACAGGGCCTCGTTCTGCCCGGTGCCCCAGGTATCGCTGCCAACCAAGAGGTGCACGCCGGCATCGTGGAGCGTCGACAGGTTCTCCCGCTGAATGGATCGGACGCGTTCTTTCCGCTCCCCGTCGTCGAATCCATCTGCCAGCACTGTGGTGGTGACGACCGAGACCTCGCGCTCGGCCAGAAGCTGCGCGGTGGAATCCGGGATGAGGTACCATTTCTCGCCGTCGTCGTGCTGGAAAGGCATCGGCGGCATGTGGGCGATCTGGTGGGCGCCGGCCTCCGCAGCGATGTGCATGTCGTTGGCGCTCTGAGCATGGACGCTGACGCGAAGGCCGTCGGTGCGGGCCATCTCCACGAGCTCTGCCAGCACCGCCGGCGTGAGGCCCGATGCGTTTTTCGTTTCCGCGAACATAAGGTAGGCCTTAATGAGGTCCGGCTCGTCGGCACGGATCGTCTCGTAGGCTGTGCGGAGCTCTTCGCTGTTGGTGACGGCATGAAATGCCTGGCCGGCCAGTTGCTCCTTGGTCCAGTCGCTGTAGATGCCGCGGTCGACAAGCCGTTCGTAGAGCGGCTGCGGGTGTCCGCCCGGGCTGGTGAATCCGCCGTGGGCGAGTGCGACATCGACGGTGTTCTCCCGGTCGAGGGTGTCGCGCAGTGGATTGGCGAAGGCCGGGATGTTGTTGAGGTTGGCGACATAGAAGACGCCGTCTGCGAGGTAGGCGTCGACGGCCCCTTCGAGCGTCCCCTTCTGGTCGATGCGGTGCGTGTGTGCCTCCGCGAAGGGTGGCACGACGAAGTGCCTGTCGAGGGCGATCGTCGTATCGATGCTGGCGGGGCGTTCGGCGATGAACCGGCCGTTTTCGATGTACAGCGGGTCGTTGACGAAGCCGGTGCCGTCGTACCAGGCGCCGCCGGTAAAGGCGATCGTCTGCGGTGGGGAGCTCAGGGATGAGGTGGAGGGCTCCGTCGAAGAGACGTGCTCAGCCGGGTCGGCCGGTTGAGCAGATACCGTGGACGAGCCGAAGGCGATGAGGAACAGCAGGACGGCAAGGCAGCCGGCGGCGGGGACGGTATGGCGGATGCGTTGCCGGTAGACAGGCGAACTGTGAGTACGAGACGAAGCGCGCGGGAAGGGCGGGACGGAAGGCATCGTACAGACGAGCAGCGAGTGAGACGGGGCGTTGGTCTGTTTCAAGCACGGGCAAGGAGCCGACCTTCGGCCGAAGCTGCGTTCTAAAGCGCTCAGGGCCCATTCTGATGCTCGCGCCCGTGCGATACCGCTCACCGTGTGTGCGAAACTGCACGAGGCAGAGGGACCGGGCTTTCTCCTATCTTAACGGAAACCTCACAGGGTGGGCTGCGTGTACCTGTACCGCAAAGCAATCACAAACTCTGAATTAAACGCACAGACCGTTATCGCAAGCGCCGACAAAGTTCGCGTCAACCAAGAAATTCGTGCCAGCAAGGTGCGAGTTGTAGAGCCGGACGGAAGCCACGATGTCGTGGAGACCGACGAGGCCCTGAAGCGGGCCCGGGAGCATGACCTCGATCTGGTAGAGATTGCCCCCGACGCGAATCCGCCCGTGTGCAAAGTCATCGACTACGGCAAGTACCGCTACGAGCAGCAGAAGAAGGAGAAGCGGCAGCGGAAGAAGTCGAAGTCGATGCAGATGAAGGAGCTGCGCTTCCGCCCGCGCACCGACGATCACGACTTCAACTTCAAAGTGGACCACGCCCGTCGATTTCTTGACGACGGAAACAAGGTGAAGGCCTATGTTCAGTTTCGTGGTCGCGATATTATTTACAAGGATCAGGGTATGGATCTGCTCCGCCGGTTGATCGAGGAACTGCAAGACCTCGCCAAGATCGACCAGGCGCCGCAGATGGAGGGTCGCCGTATGGTGACAATCCTTGCGCCCGACAAGACCAAATAGTGTAGCACCCCGTTGAGGCCGGCAGGGCCTCAGGACGGCGGGACGGCTTCGGCGTCGGAGCCCCGTCCCCGTCATCGGATCCCATGCAGGCAGCCGAATCTTCCCCCACGGAAGGTTCGGCTGTGCCGTTTTCGTGTGGATGTGCGGCGAGCGGTCCGGTTCAGCACCGATCGGATGAAGAAGTCGTGGGGTTCATCGAATATCCCCGAAGGTGGAGGAGGCCCGGCGCCAGGGGGCGGAACGTGCCCTCGTACGTGTCATACACACACGTCCCGCATTGCTCGCGGGAGCTCGCCAGCCTCCGAACCAGACATCCCCCCGGGGAGTGATGCCCATGCCAAAACAAAAATCGCATAGCGGCGCCCAGAAGCGTTTCAAGAAAACGTCCAGCGGCAAGATCAAGCGCAAGAAGGCGTATCGACGCCACATCCTGACGAAAAAGGATCCCAAGCGTAAGCGCCAGCTCCGCAAGGACACGACCGTATCAGATGCGGACGAGAAACGTGTAAAGCGCCTCTTGAGCAGTTAACCCCCTAAAGCTGGCGTGCATACCGCGTAGGGAGCGCGCCTCGTGCGTGCTCCCTGCCGTGTGTATGTCTTTTTCCCAACAGGCGCAATCCCTGCGTATACCGGGCCGCGCCGTCGACGTGCTGCACGTGCCCTTCGGCCGCACAGCCAGAGACCCATCCGGGACGCCCGGTCGAGCTCTGGGCGCTGAAGTGTCGCATCCCGCACGTTGTTTACGACCTGTTTTTCTGTTTTTTCGCGATGCACGTGTTGTCGATGTACGGCCGCACGCGTACGTTCATCCCTTGCAATCCACCATCGAACTGAGGAAAGTCACTCATGCCTCGCGCAACCAATAAACCGGCCACCCGTCGCCGCCGGAAGAAGATTCTGAACATGGCGAAGGGCTACTGGGGCCGTCGCAGCAAGATTTACTCGGTCGCCAAGCACGCCGTTGAAAAAGGCCTGCAGTACGCCTACCGGGATCGCCGGCAGAAGAAGCGCAACTTCCGCAAGCTGTGGATCACGCGCATCAACGCGGCCTCCCGTCAGCACGGCGTGAGCTACTCCCAGTTTATGGGTCAGTACCGGAAGTCGGACCTTGAGATGAACCGGAAGGTGCTGGCGGACCTCGCGGTTCACGATCCGGATGCGTTCGAGAAAGTCGTGGAGCACGCCACGAAGTAGTCAACGCACGTCGCTGTCCCCGCCCGGGGTCGCGGCACCCGATGCAGGTCTGGCCTGCCGTGACGACAGATCGCCGCCGGATGCCGGCGTGCCGATGCTGTGCGTCCCATCGACCCGCACGAAATCCCGCCCCTGCCACCGCAGGTCCGGCGGGATTTTTCGTATGTTGCTCCGTCCCGCCGTTCCCCTGCCGTACTTACCGACGTACCAACCGCCCCGTCCGTCATGTCCGACGACCGCATCGACGCGCTCCGCGATCAGATTGAATCCGAAACGATCGAGTCCGAAGAAGAGGCCGAGGCGTTTCGGATTCAGTATCTCGGTCGCAAGCAGGGAGCGATCACCAATCTGTTCGGCCAGATCAGCGAGATTCCACCGGAGGAGCGTCCCGCGTTCGGAAAGAACGTCAACGCCCTGAAGGCCATGGCGGAGCAGAAGCTGGAATCCGCTCTTCAATCGCTTCAGCGAGAGCAACAGGGCGGAGCGGCAGATATTGACCTGACGCTCCCGGGGCGCCGCGACTTCCGGGGGACGCTCCACCCGCTGACGCAGACGCTGAACGAGATCCTCCGCATTCTCCGCCGTCTCGGGTTCGAAACGTACGAGGGACCGGAGGTCGAGTCGGACTGGCACAACTTCACCGCGCTCAACTTCCCGCCGGATCATCCGGCCCGGGATATGCAGGACACCTTCTTCGTGAAGGATGCCCCGGATGCGGAGGACGGCCCCGCCGTTCTGCGGACGCATACCTCGCCAGCACAGATTCGCATCATGCAGGAGCAGGACGTGCCGCTCCGTGTGGCGGTCCCCGGTCGCGTGTACCGCAACGAGGCGATCTCGTACAAGTCGTTTTGTCTGTTTCACCAGGTCGAACTGCTGTACGTCGACGAGGGCGTGTCCATGGCAGCGCTCAAGCAGACGCTGTTCGCACTCGCCCGCGCCCTCTTCGGAGAGGACGTTCGGCTGCGCTTCCGTCCGAGCTACTTCCCCTTCACGGAGCCCAGCGCCGAGGTCGACGTCTGGGGCGAAAAGCCAGACCACGCGGACGGCGGCGAGTGGATGGAAATCCTCGGCTGCGGCATGGTGCATCCCAACGTCTTCCGCTCCGCCGGCGTCGACCCCGAGCGGTATACCGGGTACGCCGTCGGCATGGGCGTCGAACGGATGACCATGCTCCGCTACGGAATCGACGACATCCGGACCTTCTACGAGAACGACGTGCGATTCCTGGATCAATTCTAAGTTCGAAATGCGAAGGGCGAATTTCGAATACAAAGGGCTAAATGCGAAGGGCCGCTTTTGAATTCGAAGCTCTAAATGCGAAGGGCGAAATGCGAGTGTTGAGTGGCGAGTGTTGAGTGGCGAATGGTGAATGGCGAATGGTGAATGGCGAGTGTTGAATGGCGAAGGGCTAGTGTCCGGATCGGGCCGTTCGCTTCGAGGCCACGACGATCCGTATTAGTTCATCCGCCTCTTGTCTGAGCCACTCTCTTTCGTCCGGGTTTCCAATGTTGAGATCCGAAAGCAGTCCAAGCCAGTAATCGGACTCGTCGGCCTCCTCTTCTACAAGTGAGAGTTTATGGATGAAGGCCTTGCGGGTATGAGCGCGACATGCGGCTCGGTAATTGGACCCGACGGAGGTAGATGACCGAAGCAGTTGATCTCGAATGATGCGGCATTCGGGTGTCGATGGAAGGTTCTGACAGAAACGAATGGCTCGAAGAGCAAAGGCTTTGGATCGATTCTGAAGAGACTTCATCTACTGCCGGTCGGGAGGATTGAGACCGTTTATGTTCAAGACCCACCCAAGTGCGGATGTGTAACGTTGTCTGCCTCGATGGGGGAAATCGGAAACGACATGATGTCTCTCGGCGGAAGGGCTTCACATCGGCGGTTTCGATTACGCCAGGGGTTTTATGAGGTGCCGAGACACTCGCTACTCGACATTCGACACTACATCCCTCGCGGATCGCAACCCCGACGAGACTGATAACCTCTTTTTTCGACTTTACGGATACGCCAGACCTAGAAAATGGACATAAGCTATCGCTGGTTGGAACGGTACGTGCACCTGGAGGAGTCGCCGGAGGCGCTCGCGGAGCAGCTGACTATGGCGGGACTGGAGGTGGACGGGATCTCACCGCTCGGGTCGGACCTGGAAGGGGTGGTCGTCGGGGAGGTGCTGGAGGTGCGGGACCATCCGGATGCGGACCGGCTGGTGCTGTGCGACGTCGACGTCGGCGGGAAGGCCCCGCTGCAGATCGCATGCGGCGCCGACAACGTCGCGGCCGGGCAGAAGGTGCCGGTAGCGACGGTCGGAACCACGCTCTACCTGCCGGACCGGGACGATCCGGAGGCGCGAAACGCGATCACGGTCGACAAACGAAGCATCCGGGGGGAATCGTCGCGGGGCATGATCTGCGCGGAGGATGAGCTGGGGCTCTCCGACGACCATGCCGGCATCATGGTGCTGGATCCGGAGGCCGAGGTCGGTCGCCCGTTCCGTGAGTACCTGGCCGATCGCAACGTCCAACCGCGGGACGCCGTCATCGACATCGACCTGACGCCCAACCGCCCGGATGCCGCCAGCCACATCGGAGTAGCGCGCGATGTGGCCGCGATCAACGGACGGCAGCTCTGCCGTCCCGGGGTCGATCTGCCCCCTACAGGGGGCGCCGCCGCCGAACAGGTCAGCGTCGACATCCAGGACGCCGACGGCTGCGAGCGGTACGTGGCCATGGTCGTGCGCGACGTTGAGGTGAAAGAGTCGCCGCTCTGGCTGAAACGCCGGCTTTCTGCGATCGGCCTTCGCCCCCGCAACAACGTCGTCGACATCACCAACTTTGTCCTGCACGAGGTCGGGCAGCCGCTCCACGCCTTCGACCTGGATGCCCTGGCCGGCAATCGAATCGTCGTGCGGTCGTCCGACGGGGAGGCGACGTTCACGACGCTCGACGATAAGGAACGGACGCTGCCCGAAGGCACCCTCCTCATCTGCGATGCCGAGCGACCGGTCGCCGTGGCCGGCGTTATGGGTGGCGCCGACACCGAGGTGTCAGAGGAGACGACGGACGTGCTCATCGAAAGCGCGTACTTCGACCCGTCCACCGTCCGCAAGACCGCCAAGGCCTTGTCGCTTCAGACGGACTCGTCGTACCGCTTCGAGCGCGGCGTGGACCGCGACGGACAACGCTGGGCCGCTGCCAGGGCGGCTCAACTCATCGCCGAGCACGGCGGGGGCACAATTGTGCCCGGCTGCGTCGATGCCCACCCGAACCCGCCCGCCCCTCGCACCGCCACACTCCGCATGGACCGACTCGCACGTGTCCTCGGCGTCGAGCTGGCTCAAGATGAAGCGACCGACTACCTCGAGTCCGTCGGCTTCACCGTGTCCGAGGAGGGCACTACCCTGGTCTGCGAGATCCCGACGTGGCGGCCGGACGTTTCTATTGAAGAGGACCTGATCGAGGAGGTCGCCCGGCTCCACGGCTACAACGCCATCCCCGAGCCGGCGCGCGTGCCCATCCCGAACATCACGCCGCGACGCCGCCCGGAGGAGACGCTCCGGCATCGGGTACGGACGCTCCTGAAAGGCCGGGGCTTCCGTGAGATCTACACCAACAGCATGCTCCGGACGGAGGAAGCCGAGCGCTTTGCCGTCACGCCCGGTCGCGACGCGCCGGTACCCGTTGTCGAAACACGGAATCCCATCTCCCAGGAGATGGCCGCCCTCCGGCCGCGCCTCCTCCCCGGTGCCCTCCGCGTTATGCAGTACAACCGGAATCACGGACAGGAGGCCCTCCGCATCTTTGAGACCGGTCACGTTTTCCGCCGCGCGGAGGAGGACGAAACGCCGGTCGTGGACGGGTTCAGCGAGCACGAAGCCCTGCTCGTCGCGATGACGGGGCCGCACGCCCCGGGCGGATGGGACACCGACGTCCGGGCGTCGGACTATTTCGACCTGAAAGGCGTCATGGAAATGCTGTTTGACGACCTGCACCTGGACGATGTGTCCATGACGCGGCACGAGACGGAGAAACCGGGCACGGACGCTGCGCCGACAATCCACCGCCTAAACCTGCACGCCGCCGATCGTTTCCTCGGCACCCTTTCGCAGGTCCACCCCTCCATTACCGGGGAGATCGACCTGGCGGACGCCGTGTACGTTGCGGAGTTGAATGTGGATATGCTCGTCGAGGCGGTCGATCCGAATGCGCGCACGGCATACCATCCCGTTAGCCGATTCCCGGTCGTGCACCGCGACCTGGCCGTCCTGGTGACCGACGACCAGCCGGTCGGTCCGATGATGGAGGCCATCCGAACGGCTGCCGCGCCGCTTCTGAAGGGCGCCGACGTGTTCGACATTTACCGCGGGGAAGGGGTGGGCGACTCCCGGAAGAGCGTTGCCTTCACGCTACGCTTCGGCGCCGACCGTACGCTCACCGACGCCGAGGTCGATACGAAGATGGATGCCACCATGAAGGAGCTGGCCCGTCGCTTCGGTGCGGAGTTGCGGGAATAGCGCCTTCGACCGGATTCCGGCATCGAACCCGTTCGGGGCCGCGCGCGACTCGACGCGGGGAATCCGCTACAGAACTTGAGTTGTCGTCCCGTAAGCCCTATTGTACAGGACCGACGTTTCCCCGCTCTTTATCTCTTTCGGGGCACGCATCCCCGTTTCGTGACCATGGATCGAGGGAGACTGAAGCGTCGGCCCGGCTGCATTCAGGCCGCACATTCATGCCCCGACCGTCCGCGTGTGAGCGCCACCTGCATGCGGCCCCGCGGACATGAGCGCGCCCGGTCTGCGTATGACTCACCGATCCGGCGAATCGTCTCGCCATCGCGATCATGACCGACTCGCATCGCCCATCGCTGCCTCCATCGTCTGAATCGGACGGCCCCGTGTCGCCCGACGAGGCGACCGGCGCGACCTCACCGTCGACCGGCGCGGACGACCTCGACGTCCCCGAGCCGTTCCGCGAGGCCGTTGCGGCGCTGCGTGAGGAAGTAGAGGCTGCTGCTGACACCATTCGTGATCTTCGCGCGGAGAACGCCCGCCTGCGGCAGCGCATCGACGTGCTGTCGGAGCGCCCGGACGTGTCCGACGAGGACGCCTTTATCCTGCTTGAGGGCGAGCGTGCCCAGCTTCGCGATCGCATCCAGCGGTTTATCGACGCGATTGACGACCACCTGGCGACCGCGCCGGCGTCGGGAATTGCCTCGGAGTGGCCGGAGAACCCTCCTGAGGCGCCACATGTCCCGGATGAGGCGTCCGACACGGTGGATGCCTCTGCTCCAGCCGATGACTCTGAAGACGGAACGACGAGCGCATCCGAGGACGTAGACAACGCCGCGTCCGACGCTCCATTGTTGCAGGACGGATTGCCGGAGGATCGCGACTTCGAGGTCGAGGTGCCGGACCCCGACGACGCCGAAGAGGAAAGCGGCGCCTCGGTGTCGAAGCGAAGCCCGTGCCGAGACGACTACACCTCTGAGCCGCGCACCGTCCCACCCGGCCTTCAGCCCCGACGGTCGTCCCGGCGCCGTCAATAGCAGCACCGGTCGCCGCGATCCGTCTCGTGGCATTCCCCCGCCTCATTTGCCCGTTCAGACGCCCTGCCCATGGCAGAATCGAGTACGAAGTCCATCCGGGTCCACATTCTGGGTCGAGAGTACGCGCTCCGCGTCGAAGAGGAAGATGAAGAGCACACTCGGACGATGGCCGCGCTTGTGAATCGGCGCATGGAGGCGTTTAAAGATGCCCACCCCGAGCAGGCCGAGCTGACGACGGCTGTTATCACGGCCCTCGCCCTCGCCGATGAGCTCCATCAGATGCGGGATTCGGCGACCGCCGACACGGAGCACGTCACAATGGTACTGCAACGCCTTGCCGGGACGCTCTCCGACGTGGTGAACGAAGCACCGAATACGGCGTCCGACGTCGACTCGGAGCCATCATCAACGACGCCCGAGCTGGCCGCCGGCACGCCTCAGGGCACGCCGGTCGACGATGAGTCGGATGTGCAGGACGGATGACGCGCGT
>NZ_DAXETW010000053.1:0-24719 GCF_051155795.1 Longibacter sp. | reverse complement strand
CTCGAGATCGCCGACACGCTGGTGCGCTCGGGTGCCGTCGACGTTCTCGTGATCGATTCCGTTGCGGCCTTGACCCCGCGCGCGGAATTGGAGGGCGAGATGGGCGATAGTCTGCCGGGTCTTCAGGCGCGCCTCATGAGTCAGGCTTTGCGCAAGCTGACGGGCTCGATTTCGAAATCGAATTGCCTCGTCATTTTCATCAACCAGATCCGAATGAAGATCGGGGTCATGTTTGGGAGCCCGGAAACGACGTCCGGCGGTCGCGCGCTGAAGTTTTACTGCTCTGTACGCTTAGACATCCGTCGGATCGGTGCCGTCAAGGACGGGTCGGACGTGGTTGGTAATCGCACCCGCGTTCGCGTTAAGAAGAATAAGGTCGCCCCTCCGTTCCGGGAGGCGGAGTTCGACATCATCTACGGGGAAGGCATCTCGTCCCTTGGTGAGTTGATCGACCTCGGAACGGAGCACGACATTATTGAGAAGCGCGGCTCCTGGTATTCCTACGAGGACGACACCATCGCGCAGGGCCGGGAGGCGACGAAGGAGTGGTTGGACGAGAATGAAGAAGAGCGCGAAGAAATCAAAACCGCGATCCGCCACAAACTGGGGATGCTCTCGGAGGAAGAGGAGAAAGCCATGAAGGCCAAGGAAGACGACGGTGACGGAGACGAGGAAGACGATTCTTGACGGTACGTCCTCTGTATAACGATCTGTATACCGATTGGACACGTGATGCCGCGTGCCTCTGAATAGGGGTAGGCGGCATCGTCGTGTACGTGCTCCCGCCCGCGTTCCTTCATACGTCCTGTGATGGTTTCAACCCTGCCTAGCTCCATGCAGCATCTTTTACCGTACCTGCTCGCTCTTACGCTGCTTGGTACGGCCGTCCCGGATGTCACCGCCCAACTTCGACAAGACCGTACCGAGTCGTTACGGTCCCGTTCGGTTGCCGCGAGCAGAGGAATGATGCATCATGGCGGCGAGGTTGCCGGGACACCGGGGACGGCGCCCCGTTTCACGGCCTTCTGCGATCGTGATCTGACCAATGCGTCCCTGGACCGTCGGGGACTCGCAGCTGTCTACTGCGCGGATGCAGGTGGTGTCCGCGTGCCTCTGAATCTGGCGCACCGAAGTGCATATCCGGTCTTCTACGGGGCGGTGCCTGCGGGATGGACAGCTGCGTGGGTGTTTCGGGATGACAACGACTATCGAGACGTTTACCGCTTGACGCTGACGCAGGCCACGACGTTTGCAACGGTGTTCACGCTCAAGCGAGTCATCGGGCGACCTCGCCCCTACATGACGGTTGCCGGCGTGTCGTCGCGCGCCGGTTCCTACGGGCGGGACAAGAAAAACGGCCGGTACGTCTCCATGCCGTCAGGGCACGCATCGCTGTCGGTTGCCCTGGCAACATCGTGGAGTTTGTCGCACCCTCAGTGGTATGTCATCGCGCCGACCGCGATCTGGTCCAGCGGCGTAACACTGAGTCGTCTGTATCTTGGTGTGCACTACCCTTCGGACGTGCTGATCGGGGCACTACTCGGCGCGGGGATCGCCACGTCAATCCACCTCCTGCGCGACGTTATCACGCCGGCCTTTGTAAGACCGGACGATGCCGCACCAATCGGTGCGACTGCGCCAATGATGCCGTTGCTCCGAATATCGCTCTGAACGCAGCGTACCGGTTCAGGCCGAACGCCGAACCGATGGGCTCTGACTGTACGCGCGGCGTTCGGAAGGTTATCTAACGATGGAGATCGGTCGGGTTGCACCTCCCGTGTCGCCGAGGGCGCGAATGAAGTAGCGACCGGAACTGAGTCCGCTAAGGTCGAGATTCGTGACCGCACGCGCCTGATCGCCATCAATGACGTCATCGAAAACGACCCGCACGCGGCGTCCGAGAACATCGTAGATGGCGACCCTCACAGTCTGTCGCTCGGTCGTGGCAACCCGGAAGCTAACCGCGTCGGTCACGCGGCTCGGGGAGGGAGGTGTAAGCACGAGTGTCGAAGAAGCGATCGCCCGATTCTCGTCTGTCGTGCCCAGCGGCGACACGTTTCCTTTGTTATCGATCGCACGAACACCGAAGAAGTAGGGCGTGTTCGGCTCCACGTCCACCACGACCATCTCCGTTTGTCCAGGGCCGACGGGTGTGGTGGGGCTCTGAACGGGCGTAGCGTCTTCAAAGTCGCTCAGATTGGTGATCGGCTCAACGGCAAACCGGACCTGGTAATCATCAACCGGACGCACGTTCTGGTCGTCGCCAGGCGCGGTCCAGGTCAGGCGGACCTGCTTGGCATCGCGATCCGCAATCGTGGCCTGCAGGTTCTCCGGCCGTGCCGGCGGGATTTCGTCAGGTAGCGGGGTTGGTGAAGGTGTGCTCGTTCGCGACGACGCGTTGAAGTTGTCGTCGATCGCCTTCACCGAGAAGTAGTAGCTCTGCTCCGGGACGAGGGACAGCGTGAGCGACTCTATCTCTCCCGGAGCACTCGGTGAACCGCTGAAGTTCACGCGCGAGGCGGCGTTGAACTCCGCCTCGGTGGTGATGGGCGTGCTTGCGTAGCGAACGTCGTAGGCATAGACGGCGGAGGCGCCGTCGGCGTCGTCACTTGGGGCGCCCCAGGAGAGGGTAACCTGCCCGACGGTCGGATCGGTAGCCACCGTTAGATCCGCAGGCGCAGAGGGAGGAGTGGTGTCGTCCGGGTCGAGCGTTTTGCGACGGCCGTCGATCGTGACCGCCCCCGTGTCGTCCGGGTCGAGCCAGTCGCTGAGTCGCGTATCAGGCGTCCCCCCGCCGTCCCACGCTTCAGAAATGCGGCCGTACCAGTCGGCGCGGTCATTTCCGCAGGCAGCGAATCCGCCCGAGAGAACCCCGACGACGCGTTGGTTCGTGTCGTACAGCGGGGATCCAGAGGAGCCGTTCTCCGTGGTTCCGTCATCCCAGTCCTCGACGCGAATGTGCGTGTCGCTGTTCGCGGCGCCATCTTCGGTGTAGCCCGTAATCGTGGTCGGATCGTACTCGAAGCTGATCCGCTTTCCGTCACCGGCCGGGTGGTGGATTGTGACCGCTTCGGTCGGGGCGTCGCCTTCAATGGACCACCCGTTCAGAAACACGTTGTAGGACAACGGAATGGCATTGTTAAGCTCGACGAGGGTGACGTCCGGTGCCCCGCTGATGTCGCCAAACGAACCAAAGTTGCCGTACGACATCCGGAGCTCGGATCCGCTGAGGGTCTGGTCATTCGGATTGTCGTTCGTGACGGTGCCGCTTGCCGTGCTTCCGGGGGAGCGGCAGGTCTCGTTCTGGTAGTTGAAGTAGAACACCATCGAATTGGCGCTCGACTCGGAGGAGACGCAATGCTCTGCGGTGAGCACGTACGGCCGGACCGTTGAGATGTCCGTCGTGTTCACCAGCGATCCGGTGCACACGCCGGAGCCGCCGCCGGAAGAAAATGTATAGCGGACGACCGAATTGACCTGGTCGCGCCAGGGGTCGGCAATCGAACACGCCACGTCGATATTGCAGGCGCCGGACTTGTTGTAGCGTCCGGCCAGTGCAGCGTCCAGATCGCGGAACCCGTGCACGATCGTCGTGACCTCGATGTTGAATGCCTCTCGTTTAGACGATGGCACCACGGCCTCCATAAAGAAGGACGAGCCGTTGACGTAGGGCGTCCAGTACGTGCCCGATGTCCAGGCGTCCGCTCGGATGGGTCTACGCTTCGGTTTATAGTCCGTGCCGTACACGAATACGTCCGAGTCGGGGGGAATCGAGCCGTCGAGTTCGGCGGACACGTTCACGGCCTCTGGCGACTCGATCCGTACGCGCCACAGCCAGCGTCCGTCGGGAAGGCGCGTCCATGCCCCGTTGGATGAGCTTCGGATGGACACATCCCGGTTGATGCCGTACAGGACGGGTCCGCCGTCCTCCGTGGTGCGTGCAGCCTCCAGGTCGGACGTGGGCAGCGACGTCAGACGAACGGAGGGTACCTCCTGCTGTGCGAGGGGCGTACCAAAGAGCCGCTCGGATGGAGGAGAAGCCGGCTGGGCGATGGCGCCGACCGTGGTGACAAGCACGAGAAGGAGTACGGTGGCCAGGTGCTTCATGACGATGAGGACGAACCGGGAGGAAGGAGGGGAAGGAACCGGGGACTGATGACCGGCGCTTGTGGGTCGACGAAATCGGTTACAGGGACGAGTGAGACCGGACGCGCTCGTCCATGTCCTCCACTTTTCGGATGAGCTGCTGCTTGTACTCAAGCATGCGTCCCATCAGATCAGGGTTGGCCGTGGCGAGGATTTGCACGGCGAGCAGGGCGGCGTTTTCCGCGCCGTTGATCGCCAGGCTGCCGACCGGTACGCCGCCGGGCATCTGGACGATGGAGAGGAGCGAGTCAAGCCCGTTCAGCTTGCTGGTTTTCACGGGCACACCGAGAACGGGAAGCGGTGTGCTTGCAGCGATCATGCCGGGCAGGTGGGCAGCGCCGCCTGCTCCCGCGATGATGACCTTCAGACCACGCTCGTGGGCGGACTCGGCGTATTCCTTCATCGCGGCCGGCGTCCGGTGAGCCGAGAGCACCCGCATCTCGTAGTTCAGGTCGAAGGTGTCGAGCAGTTCAGCGGCGTCCTGCATGACGGGAAGATCGGACTCGCTTCCCATGGCGATTCCGATGGCGGGCGTCGAATCTGACATAGAGCGGGAGGGCAAGGGTGGAGAGGAAGGAATAATCGGTGTGACTCATAGCTGAATCGCGGCAGCGGCGTCTTCGGCGCGGCGACGGACGTCGTCTGCGTCGCCACCGATCACGGTGACGTGGCCCATCTTCCGGTTCGGGCGGACGTGTGGTTTTCCGTAAACGTGGACCGCGGTGCCGGGGATGCTGAGCGCCTCGGTAAGGCCCGTCGTCCGGGGCGGGTGCCCGTCGCGGTGCCCCAGCACGTTGACCATCACAGCCGCGTCGGCCCGAAGCTCGGGGTTTCCGAGGGGCCAGTCCAGGATGGCCCGGATGTGGTTCTCAAACTGGGAGGTGTGCGCGCCCTCGATTGAGTAATGCCCGGTGTTGTGCGGCCGAGGAGCCAGTTCGTTGACGAGGATCTCGTCGTCCTCCGTTTGGAAGAGTTCGACCGCGGTCAGTCCGACGCCGTCGACAGCGTCCACGGCCGACGCGGCGATCTCGCGAGCTCGTGCAGCCACGTCGGGGGAGATTGGTGCCGGAACGACGACCGCGTGGCACCGGTGGTCCCGCTGGACGGTGTAGGCGACGGGGTACGTGACCTGCTGGCCGCCCGGACGTCGCGCCACCTGGACGGCGAGTTCGCGTTCGAAGGGGACGAAGGCTTCAACGAGGGCACCGTCGTCTGCGGATAGGTCGGGCCACGCCCGACGGAGAGCGGCTTCATCCTCGACGGTCGCGTTTCCATATCCGTCGTAGGAGCCGCGAAACTGCTTGAGAACGACGGGATAGCCGAGCTGCGACGCCGCATCCACCGCGTCGGAAAGGGTGCGACAGCAGGCAAACGCGGGCAGGGGAAGCCCTGCCTCGGCCAGCGTTCGGTTTTGCACGCCCTTGTCCTTGATGAGGTCGAGCGTGGACGGACTGGGCCGAAGGGCCACCCCGTCGGGGAGCACGTCTGCCATTTCGGCCGCCGGGGCCCACTCGCTTTCAACCGTGATGACGTCGCATCCCGACGCGAACGATCGGAGGACATCGGCATCCGTCCAGTCGTCCGTGCGAGCATCGGAGAAAAACTGCATCGGGCCGGCATCTTTGGGCGACAGGAGTCGCGTCCGCACGCCAAGCTGTTGGGCGGCCGCAGCCATCATCTTCCCGAGTTGACCGCCACCCAGAATTCCGACGGTAGGGAAGGATTGGGACGATTCCGAGGGCATGTCAGAAGGTGGTTAGCGGGGGAGAGCTATTCGTCGTCATCCTCGCCAGAGAGGAGGCTGTCAAGCTGATCTTCGTCATCGACGAGCACGTCGCGAGCTTTGGTGCCATTGAACGGACCGACGATTCCGGCTTCCTCGAGCTGGTCGACGATGCGTGCGGCTCGCGTATACCCAACCGCGAGCTTGCGCTGCAACAGCGATACCGAGCCCTGCTGACGTCGAACGATGACGCGTGCCCCTTCCTCGAAGAGATCATCGGTGTCTTCCACGCCGAGTGTGACGTCGGGGCCGTGCCCGGCGTCTGACAGGGAGGGAAGTTCGTATGCGCCGCGGCCCGGCTGATCTGCGATGAAATCGACGATCCGTTCGACCTCCTCGACCGAAACGAAAGGCCCCTGCAACCGAATCAGCTTGCTTCCACTGAGGTACAGCAGGTCGCCATTACCCACGAGCCCCTCTGCGCCGATCTGGTCGAGAATCGTGCGGGAGTCCACGCGGGAGGCGACCTCGTACGCGATCCGGGAGGGGAAGTTGGCCTTGATGAGGCCGGTGATCACGTCGACCGATGGCCGCTGGGTCGCGAGCACCAGGTGGATGCCCACCGCACGCGCCATTTGTGCCAGACGAGCGATGGGACCCTCAATCTCTTTTCCGGCCGTCATCATCAGGTCCGCCAGTTCGTCGACGACGACCACAATGTACGGCATGTGCCGGTGCCCGTCTTCGGGGTCGAGGGCGCCGTCCTTGAACTTCCGGTTGTACGCCCGGATGCCACGCACGCTGGCCTCGGAGAGGAGGTCGTAGCGTTCTTCCATCTCCTTTTCGCACGACTTCAGGACGCCGAGGGCTTCGTCCACATCCGTCACGACCGCGTCGGACAGGTCTGCGGGTCGAGCGATGAAGTGATCATCGAGGTGCGAGTATTGCTGAAGCTCGATCTTCTTCGGATCGATGATGACGAACTTCAGGTTCGACGGATGGCAGGCGTAGAGAAGCCCGGTCAGGAGCGTGTTGAGGCCGACGGACTTGCCCGACCCGGTCGCGCCGGCGATCAGGAGATGCGGCATCTTTGTCAGGTCCGCGAGAAAAACTTCGCCCTCGATGCTCTTGCCCAGAGGGAACGGCAACTCCATCTCCGTGTCGCGGAATTTGGCGGTGCCAATCACTTCCCGGAGGCGGACCAGCTCTCGATTGCGGTTGGGAATCTCGACGCCGACGGCGGACTTGCCGGGGATGGGGGCGATCATGCGGATGCCCTGCGCGGCCATGGCCATCGCAAGATCGTCCTCGAGCGACTTGATGCGGCTGACTTTGATGCCCGGGGCAGGGGTGAGCTCGTAACGGGTGACCGTCGGGCCAACGACCGCTTTGATATCCTGGATCTCGACATTGTATGTCTCGAGCTTGTCGAGGAGGATCCGCTTGTTTTCTTCGAGTTCGTCCCGATCCACGCTCCGGTCCGACTCCTGCGACGCATCCAGCAGATCGATGGACGGGGCGGAGTACGGGACCTCTTCCGGGACGTCGGCCGGCCGCTCGATGTCGTCTGCCCGTTCCTCCTCGACCTGTTCCTGCACGTGCAGCTCGACGTCGCGCACGGAGTCGGCTTCGGCATCATCGGCCCGATCGTTATCGCCGTCACGCGCAGCCGTCACATCCGACGTGTCATCCGGCACCGGGACGTCCAGATCGACGACATACGGATCGTCCTCTTCGTCGTCCCCGTCAAGCTGCTCCTCGACCCGGTCGAACGCCTCGCTGAAGTCGGCCTCCAGCTCGTCGACGTCGACGTTCGCGTCCTCCCCCGAGTCGATCTCGCCCGAACCTGTCGCATCGTCTCGGGCGTCTGCTTCGTCCGGGTCTTGTGAGGCATCGGCCGCGTCCGAATGGTCCTCGGTCGATCCATCCGGGCCGTTGGACGTCTGGGTGTACGCAGAGCGCAGCCGGTCTCGGAAGAGATCGTTGCGGATCGTCATACCCGGAGAGGAGGAGGTGGGGCCGTCGCCCGCGTCGGATTGAGGCACGTCAGACGAGGCAGAGACCGACGCCGCGTCCTCTTCCTCGAGACTCTTCTCCGGAGCCTCTCTGGCGGGCCCTTCTTCGGACGGCGGTGAAGGCGGCGGCTCCGGCGTCTCGACATCAGATGCGGAAGCAGACGACGCGTCCTTCAGCCGTGCGCGCCGGGGCGATGTCTCCGATGGATCGGACGTGGGGGCAGATGCGGCGGCGGTTTCGGATGTGGTTTCCTCCTCAATCCGCGCCCGGTGGGCATCCGCTTTGCGCCGCTTTTCCTCCTGCTTACGTCGCTCTCGTTCGATTTCGGCCTGCCGACGTTCACGGGCCGCTTCGCGCTCTTTCTCGCGCTCAGTTCGCTGTGATTGCCGTTCCGCCTTTCGCCGGGCCCGCCTTTCCGCCCAGTCCATGTACCGGGTCCGGATGCGTTCGCGGAACGTTTTGAAGAAGTCCACGACGCGATCGATCGACCGTTGAATGTCATGGTCGACGACCAGCAGGAGCATCACGGTGCCCGCAAGCAGCAGGAGGATAAACGACCCCGTAACCCCGAAAATCCGCTGCATCCAGCCGGCGGTGCCAACGCCGACGGCGCCCGCCCACGTTAGCAGGCCGTTTTCCGTTTCCAGCGTGTGCCCGAACCATCCAATCAACGTCGCGGCGACGAATGCTGACACGGCGGTCAGGCCGGTCGGGTAGATCAGGCGCCGCGGATCGAGATGGCGGAAAATGGCGAACCCCCAGACGAGGAGGAGACCGGTCAACGAAATTACGGTGTAGCCGAGAAAGCCCGGGACCATGACCCGGGCGAGTTCTGCCCCGACAATGCCCAGCGCGTTCCGTACGCGGAACTGAGCCTGGTGGTCGGCCGGGTTGACGATCGCGTCCCCGAGCGAGATGGCACGGGCAATGGCGTCGTCTTCCGGCTGATACGTGACGAACGCGAGCGTTAGGAGAAGGGCGAAGACCATCAGCACGAGACCGAGAACCTCGAGCTTGCGCCGCGTGGAGATCGCGGGTGCACCCTTCTTCTTCGATTTCTTTTTCGAGCCCGTGGAGGCCATACCGCAGTGGGAACCGATTCATTCGACCGATACGCCGCGCTCCGGACAGGGCACGGCGACACCGGCATGTGCGCTATATGTTAACCTCGTGAGCCGCTGCCAAAGATACAAGCTGCATCTGCTGAGCGCTCGATCTTGACACTGGCCCGCCCGTCATCTGGGGCGTCGCGATGGCACACGTCCACCGCGACAGAGAGCCGCCCGAACAAGCTCATCGCGTCATGCCGTGCCGCGGGCTGCGTCCCCGTCCCCGGCCAACGGGGCCGACGCGAGGTCTTCGTAGAGGACGAGGCGGTTGTCGGTATAATAGGGAAGAACCGGGAGAGCGTCGACCTGGAAGCAGTAGTCGACGTCATCTGAGTACCCGCGATCCACGAGGTTCTGCGCGTGATTCGCGCGGCGGAGCGCGGCCCCGACGTCGTTTCGATCCGTATGGAATAGGGTAAAGGCCGTGTGTGCAGAATCGGTTGCAGCGTCCGGCTCAACACCGTCCCACAGCCGCTCCAGCATCAGCCCCGCGCAAAGGGTATCCTCCAGCGACAGGCGGTTCTGGCGGCCCGCGCAAATGATGGCGACGTCGCGTCCCGCCTCGCGGATAAAGTCGACGACCCGCCCGGCATTCAGAAAGCAGCCCGCCACGAGGTGACTGGCGGTCCGCGCCCGGCTCAGCGCTTTGGTACCGTTGGTGGTGTTGAGAATCACGTCCCGATCTTCAACCTGCTCCCGGGAGTACTCGAGCGGCGAATTGCCGAGATGGTACCCTTCAATTTTCTCTGCGTCGCGTTCTCCACCGAGCCGATACACGTCCGGATCGAGGTTCGCGGCAATCTTGCTGGCCTCCGCCATGTCCGGAACCGGCATGACCGCCCGAGCGCCGTTCTGCAGGGCAGTGGCGATCGTCGAGCATGCGCGGAGAACGTCGATGACGACGACGCTGCGATCGCGTACGTCGTCTTCAGTGACGTTCGAATGCGTCAGAAAAACTTCTACGTCCATCGGGATGGAGAGAGGAATTGAATAAGCGTCAGCCGGATGTCCAGCGCGGCTGGACGATCGGCCGTCGAAATCAGACTATCAGGGTACGGGTCATGGCGCGCGCAGACCATGAACAGGAGGTTAGTTCTCCCATCGGTTCCGGATTCGCCTGCATCTTACTCCGATGTATGAAGCGGGGGCTTTCGAACCTCAATTCGAAACGGACGCCGCCCGCCAATTCGTAGTGCGGTCCCCGCTTCGGTGTACTGCGGGTCGTTGGGCACGTAGCCGAGCCCGATACCCGTCTCCAGGACGGGGGACTGCGATCCGCTGGTCACCACGCCGATCGCTTCGCCGTCCGGCGTCTCGATCGGGTAATCGTGGCGAGGAATGCCGCGTTCGGTCGCGACAAAGCCAATGAGCTTGCGTGCCGGCCCCTCGGTGTGGATCGCCTGAAGCGTATGCCGCCCGATGAAGTCGCCCGCGTCCAACTTGACGACCCATCCGAGACCCGCCTCGTAAGGGTTCGTTTCGTCCGTGATATCATTTCCGTACAGGCAGTATCCCGCCTCCAATCGCAGCGTGTCCCGTGCGCCGAGGCCGGCCGGCTTCAGACCGTGGGCGTCGCCCGCTTCCAGCAACGCATCCCACACGGTCCGGGCATCGTCGGCCGGGACGTAGAGCTCGAGGCCTTTTTCTCCCGTATATCCCGTCCGTGAAACGATAGCGGTATCCAGATCCATGAATGCACCGTCGTGCGCCTCCAGAAAGTGATAGAACTTCAGGTCGTCAAGCGGTTTGTCCACGAAAGGCTGAGCGATGTCGAACGCCTTCGGTCCCTGCAGCGCGAGAAGCGCGAGGTCGTTACTGAGGTCGATCAAATCCGCCTCCATCGGGTTGTTTGCCCGCATCCACGAAATGTCCTTCTGGATGTTGGACGCGTTGATCACGAGCAGGTACGACTCCTCGGAGCGGCGGTAAACGAGCAGGTCGTCAACGATGCCGCCGTCTTCACGACACATGACCGTGTACATCGCCCGGCCGTCGTAGAGTTTGCCGGCGTCGTTCGTAACGAGGTGCTGGACGAAATCGAAAGCCGATGGTCCACTCACTTCCACCTCGCCCATATGGCTCACGTCAAACAGCCCGGCCGCTTCACGGACCGCACGATGCTCCTCGATGATGGAGGAATACTGCACCGGCATGTCGAAGCCGCCGAAGCCCATCATTCGGGCTTCGAGTTCAATGTGAGCGTCGTGGAGAGGCGTGTATTCAAGCGTGTTGGGCTCGGCCATACGGTACGGGTGAGTCGGTGAGAATCGAGGCGACAGTACAGGTCCAGCGCGGGCAACTTTTATGATAGGTGTCGGCTCCGCGCAAGTCAACGAATCCCCTTTGATTTTGTCCTGCAGGGACGTCCGGTCCATCGGCGGCGATCGCTACCGATTTCACGCGGAAAGGCGATCAGGGTGCAGCAGTGGATCAGTCGAGCCGGCGCGCCTTATAGTCCGACGCGTTCAACGCGTCAACGGCCGCGTCTGCTGTCTCCGCGTCGTCGAAGCCGAGGCGGAATGTGCCGCCAGTACCCTCCCGAAATTTCAGGAGTTCGACGTCCTTCACGTTCAGGCTTTCCTCTGCGAGGACGCCGGTCACGGCATGCAGTTCACCGGGCCGATCGGGTGCACGGACGAGGATGTCGTAGAGCGGCTGCAGAAAGCCTTTTCGATCACGAGGAATCGAAGACCGTGCTTTGCTGGACTGCTCGAACGCGTCGTTCAGAGCGTCCACGTCGTCCTCGATCAGTCGATTTCGAAGGCTCTGAATGGAGCGGGCGAAGCCGCCGAGCGCGTCCAGAATTTGGCCCTGATTGCCGACGATCACGTCCCGCCACATCGAAAACGGCGAACTGGCAATTCGCGTCATGTCCCGAAACCCACCGGCGGCGAGTTGCCGCGCCATGTCGTCGTCCAGGTCATCAACCACGTTCATCAGCGCCACGGCGAGGAGCTGGGGTAGATGGCTGACCCAGGCGGCGATCCGGTCGTGCCGGGAGGCGCGGAGAACGAGGGGATGGGCACCTGTTGCCTCGATCAGGTCGATGGCGGGGGAGAGGCTCCCGGAAAGCTCCGACTCGTCGACCCCGTCGGGAAGGCAGACGACGTAGGCTGCGTTTTCAAACAGCAGATCATCCGCTGCGTCGATGCCTGAAGACGCCGATCCCGCCATCGGGTGACCCCCGATGAAGTGGACGGTGTCCGGAAACGCGTCCTTCGCCTGCTCCATGACCGGTGTTTTGACCGAAGCCACGTCTGTCACCACGGTGCCTTCGGTCAGGTCGCCGCCTATGTCTTCCATGAGTCGGATCGTGGTTCCGAGCGGGGTGGCGAACACCACGACATCGGCGGATTCGACGGCGGTGATGGGATCGGCGGCGCGCTCATGAATTGCACCACGCTCGTAGGCCCGGTCCAGCACGTCCGGACGGTCATGGCCGATGATGGTGGCATCCGGCCGACGCTGCGTCCACACAAGGCCCAGCGAGCCGCCGATGAGTCCCGTCCCGAGGATGGCGATGCGTGGTGATGAGTCTGTCATACGAGTCTGTTGGAATGATAGAACTGCGATGCACTCGCGTGGTACATCCTACCGGTCGGATCGTGCCGCCCACTAGTCGGTTCGGTCGTGCCAGACTGCTCCCCCGTATCCAACGCATCCGTTCTTCATGCTCATTCCGATCGGAGACGACGACCGTCGCCTGGCAGGACCGGCGTTTGTGACGGTCGGGCTTGTTATGGCAAACCTGCTGGCGTTTTTTCTCTGGCAAGGTGCGGGAGCGAACCAGGTCGCAATGTACGGCTGGAGCGTGATCCCGGTGGAGATCACGCAGGGCGTCGACCTCGTCCAGACGCAATATGTCAACACAAACGGTCAAAGCGTGCCAGTTCCGCAGGCGCCCGGGCCGACTCCCGTCTATCTGACCATCCTGACGGCGATGTTTATGCATGGGGGATACGCGCACCTGTTTGGTAACCTGCTGTATCTTTGGATCTTCGGGGACAACGTCGAACACCGCCTCGGCGGACTCCGCTTCCTGGGTTTCTATCTCTTCTGCGGGGTGGCCGCGACACTAATCCAGATCGCCATCATCCCCGATGGCGTGATTCCAAACCTGGGTGCATCGGGCGCTATTGCCGGGGTGCTGGGCGCGTACATGGTCTTCTACCCGAAAAACCGGGTCCACGCTCTGTTCGTCTATGTGATCATCTCGGTGCCGTCCATCATCGCGATCGGACTGTGGATCGCCTTTCAGTTTTTCAACGGCTACGGTGCCCTGATGGAAACGCAGCAGTTCGCCGGTGTCGCCTACGGGGCACACATCGGCGGTTTCGTGACGGGGGCAGTGCTTGCAGGCGTGATTCGACTTGCACGACCGGTGGATCGTCGCCCCCCTGTCCACCCGCAGGGAAAAGAACACCATGGGGACGCGTTTCGCACGTAGCGTCTCTTCCGTGGATGGACCCCGTCGCCCTTGCGGCGTCCAGGCATCAATTCCGTGTCAGCACCGCGTCGGGAACGCTGAGAAACCTTTCCGCATCATTTTCTGAAGCAGATCGCCCATTTATGCCGGATTCTGAGCCCGTCGTTGCTCTATGGAGCGGTGGCAAAGACGCAATGTGGATGCTCGAAACGATGTACGACGACGCGAGCGTCTCCGTGTCGGCCCTTTTGACGACGGTCGTGGAAGGGACCGATGCGGTCACGACCCATGGAACCCCTCTGGACTTGATTCGGCGCCAGGCCGACCGGCTTGATCTGCCGCTGCATGTCATGCGGGTGCCGCCAGAGCCGTCGAACGAAACCTATGAGGCGGCGCTGGAACGGTCGCTTGCCCCGGTCCGGAGCCGGGGGATCACCACCGTCGCCGCCGGCGATCTTCACCTGGAAGAAATTCGATCGTATCGGGAAAACCTCTTCCGCCGACTCAATATGTCCGTCCGCTTCCCGATCTGGGGAACGGACCCGGATGAGGTCGCGCGACATCTATTGCAAAATGGAACGCAGGCGATCGTCGTGAGCGTGGACACCTCGCAGTTAGACGGTTGTTACGCAGGTCGACGCTATGATCAGGCGTTTCTCGACGATCTTCCCGACGCAATTGATGCCTGCGGGGAGAATGGGGAGTTTCATACCTTCGTGTCCTACACCTCGTCGTTCGGCTCACCCATTGCAGTGCGGGTGGCGGACATTCATGGAACGGGGCGGATGCGGTATGCGCGCCTGGAGGAAATCAACCGGACGGAGGAGGGGGTAGCCACAGCATAGGGACGGACAACGCTGCACGCACGTAGAGATTGGGCCGGAGATAACAAACGCCCTCCCGTCGCGAGACGAGAGGGCGTTTCATGTGCGGGTATTAAGGGTGGGGAAGAGCGAAGTTACTCTTCTTCCGCGGCCGGTGCTTCCGGGGACTTCTCCTCGGAATCGTCGGCAGTGTCTTCGGCTTCTGCAGCCGCACCATCCTCAGAGGGTGCTTCCCCGTGCTCGATGTCGAAGGCGAGTTCTTCCTCCTCGTCCTCGTGGGTGAGGACGACAGTGTCGCCTTCGCCCAGATTCTTGTTTAGGAGCGCCTCAGCAAGCGGGTCCTCGACGTACTTCTGCAGGGCCCGCCGGAGCGGCCGTGCGCCGTACTTCGGGTCGAAGCCCTTGTCTGTGAGAAACTCCTTCGCCGACTTGTCGAACTCGACGTTGAGGCCGAGCTCTTCAGCCCGGTCGAAGAGATCCTCCGACATGATGTCGATGATCTCGAAGATGTTCTCCTTGTTGAGCGGGTGGAAGACGATAACGTCGTCGATCCGGTTCAGGAACTCCGGGTTGAAGACGTTCTTGAGCGCGTCCTGGACGGTGGACTTCATCGTGTTGTAGTCCATGTCCTCGGTTTCCTTCTGAGAGAAACCGATGCCCTTACCGAGGGACTTGATGTCCTGCGTCCCGATATTGGACGTCATGATGATAATCGTATTCCGGAAGTCGACCCGGCGGCCGAGGCCGTCCGTGAGGACGCCGTCGTCGAGTACCTGAAGCAGGATGTTGAACACATCCGGGTGCGCCTTCTCGATCTCATCAAGCAGGATGACCGAATACGGCTTGCGGCGGACCTTTTCCGTCAGCTGTCCACCTTCTTCGTACCCGACATACCCGGGAGGCGCACCAACCAGACGGCTGACGCTGAACTTCTCCATGTACTCGCTCATGTCGATGCGGATGAGCGAGTCCTGCGAGTCGAAGAGGTACTCCGTCAGCACTTTGGCAAGCTCCGTCTTACCGACGCCCGTGGGGCCGAGGAAGATGAACGAACCGATGGGCTTCTCCGGATCCTTCAGCCCGGCACGGGTGCGCCGGATCGCCTTGGACAGCTTCTGAATCGCTTCGTCCTGACCGACGACGCGCTCCTTGAGCGTTTCCTCCATCTGGAGAAGCTTCTTCTTCTCCGGCTCGGAGATTTTATCGACCGGAATCCCGGTCATCATCGCCACGACCTCCGCGATGTTCTGCGTGGTGACGTCGTGGATCTCGGTGTCGGCTTTCTCTTCCCACTCGGTCTTCGCGTCCTCGAGTTCTTCTTGGAGCGTCTTCTCTTTGTCGCGGAGACGAGCGGCTTCTTCGAACTTCTGGCTCTTGACAACCTGGTTCTTCTCCTTCTTGACGTCCTCGATCTTCTCCTCGAGGTCCAGGATTTCCTGAGGCACCTTAATGTTCGACAGGTGCACGCGCGCCCCGGCCTCATCCATCACGTCGATGGCCTTATCGGGCAGGAAGCGATCGGTGATGTACCGATCGGACAGCTGCACCGCCAGTTCGATGGCCTCGGTGGAATACTGGACGTTGTGGTGCGCCTCATAGTGCTTCTTGATATTCTCCAGAATATTGATCGTCTCCTCCGGGGTGGAGGGGTCGACGATGATCTTCTGGAAGCGGCGGTCGAGCGCCCCGTCCTTCTCGATGTTCTGCCGGTACTCATCGAGCGTCGTCGCACCGATGCACTGCAGGTCCCCGCGAGCGAGGGCCGGCTTGAACATGTTGGACGCGTCAAGGCTGCCCGAGGCGCCGCCTGCGCCCACGATTGTGTGAATCTCGTCGATGAAGAGGACGACCTCAGGGCTCTTCTCGAGCTCCTTCATAACGGCCTTCATCCGCTCCTCGAACTGCCCACGGTACTTCGTGCCGGCAACAAGGGACGCAAGGTCAAGCGTCACAATACGCTTGTCGTAGAGAACGCGACTGACTTTGCGCTCCACGATGCGCATTGCGAGGCCCTCAGCGATGGCGGTCTTACCAACGCCGGGCTCTCCAATGAGGACCGGATTATTCTTTTTGCGACGGCTCAGAACCTGAGCCACGCGTTCGATTTCCTTCTCGCGACCGATGATGGGGTCGAGTTCGCCTTCCTCGGCGAGTTCCGTAAGGTCTCGACCGAAGTTGTCGAGTACAGGAGTCTTGCTCTTCTCTGCCATGCCACTGCTTTCTTTTCCGTATCCCGATGACAGGCGCCCGCCGGAGCCACCGCTGGTGCTGGACGACGCCTTTCCGCTGATGATCGAGTCGAGCTCATTCCGAACGGCGTCGTAGGTAACCGAAAACCCCTGTTGTAAAATCTGAGCGGCGATATTTTCATTGTCGCGCAGTAAACTCAGCAGCAGATGTTCGGTGCCGATGACGTCGCTCTTGTAGAGCTTGGCCTCCAGGTAAGTGATTTTGAGCACTTTCTCGGCCTGCTTCGTCAGCGGGATGTTCCCCACTGAAAGGGCATTACCCGTGCTGCGGACCGTATCCTCCACGGCCTTCTTCAGCTTGAGCAGATCACATCCGAGGTTTCGGAGAATCTTGACTGCAATTCCCTCACCTTCCCGGATGATGCCGAGCAAGAGGTGCTCTGTTCCGATGTAGTCGTGACCGAGCCGGATCGCCTCCTCGCGGCTATACGAGATGACTTCTCGAACACGGTTTGAGAAGTTTCCTTCCATACTAAATGGTTTTCCAGGGTCTCGCGCACTCGCAGGGGGCTGCAAGCGCGGGCACGAGGGGAAAATCTGAACGTTGCAGGTAGCGGCTTACGCGCCGAAAGCGCACCGGCCTGCACACGTGACTACACAGCTTCCGCATCCGCCGGCGCGGGGGAAGCCCGCGGCTCTCTCCAGCGACTCCCGTGACGCCGGCATCCGGCATCGGTCGGGTCCGCGCGGTCGAAGAGGCGGGGTAATCAGCGTCATCGCACTAACCGTGCCCTTCCGCGCACTGTTCCTGCGTCCCCTCGTGCCTGAAGGGGATGAAAACGTCGATTGTACGTCGCTCAGCAGGATACAAACGTCCCAATCACGATCGATCGGGAGACGCGACATCGCGGCGGCGTCGCCGAAAATAGCGGGATGGGGGGCGCTGACGACGATCCCGGTCGGTATCATGGCAGGGCCGCCGGCGTGCCTCCCACTCTAAACAAAGACGAACGGCGACCCTGATGGGTAGGCCGTCCGCCTGCGAAGCGCCTGTAATAATGTCAATACGTACCCGGCTGTGCGCACAGAAAGGGGAAGCCGGTGCACACCGCTGGAGGTGCACACCGGCTTCTACAGACCGGCCGGACCGGTTTGCTAAGGCCTCAGGATGCGAAGCTCGCGCCGCATCCGCACGTTTCGGTGGCATTCGGGTTATCGAACGTGAAGCCACGCGCATTCAGCCCGTCATGGTAGTCGATCATCGTTCCCATCAAGTATAGGCCGTGCCGCTTATCCATGAAGACGGGGATGCCGTCGATGTCAAATTCGGAATCGTGCTCACGTTGTTTGTCGAAACCGAGCACGTAACTCATACCTGAGCAGCCACCGCCCTTCACGCCCACGCGCAGACCATAGCCATCGGGAATCTTCTTGGTCCGCATGATCTTGCGAATCTCTTGGGCGGCCGTGGAACTCATCTCGATGGGGGCGTTGGCCGCGGTCTTCGTTGTTGCTTCCGCCATGACGGGAGGCCGAGTCGTTTGCTTCGAAAGGGGTACGTGACGCCGGGTCGGGACACCCGGCCTGCTGCCAATCCGATACCGTATATGTGGCAACACTGTTCCGTTCGGGTCCGGCGCTGGCGGTCCCATTTAGCGGCCGCGCGCCACGACGACCGGTACGCGTGCTGTCTGGATGGACGCACCGTCGATATCCACCGATTCGAACAGGATAATGTAAATCCCCATCCGGACGGCCTGCCCGGTGTCGGTTCGACCGTCCCATAAGATTTCCCCCGCCGATGCCGATCGCCGAGTGTCGACAAGGGTGCGTACCGGTCGACCGTGTGCGTCAAAGATTCGTACGCGAAGGGTCCCCGCCGGCTGACGTAGACGATATTGGATGCGTGTGGCACCGTCCCGCTGTATGCTGAAAGGGGAGGGGGAGACCGAAACGGCTGCCGCGGAAGAAGGGGAGGCCGGCAAATTCACCTCGTTCGCGCGACCGGGCGTACCCCCGTCGGGGTGAGCGCTGGACGTCCAGGTTTCGGCCCGGTTGCTCCTCGCCGCGGCGCTGATCCGGGACAGCGAGACGCCGTCCGTGGACGCGAGGTCGGAGACATGCCAGGCCGGATCGTACCGGACGCTGTCGAGTAGGGTGCCGGTCGCAGTTCGCAACAATATGCTGCGACCGGAATTGCGGAGGCGAAGACTGGATGCCGGCTCCTCGAACCGCACCGCGTCCACGTCGGACGATGAGGGAAACGCCTGATGCAGGGACGACAAGCGGGTTGCTTGCGTATCGCCCGGAAGGTCGCCGGCAGCATACACCAGGGCATATCGGCCCGGAGCAAGGGCAATCCGGCGGTTCACGGTCGCCAAGCGGTCACGATCACCGTGTTCGTCCGCAGCACCCGTCAGCACGATGCGGTGGAGGGTCAACCGGCGATCCGACGTGTTCAGCATCTCCACGTATTCGGTCTGATCGGGCCATCCGTCGTAGGCATTCGTCCGGGGATCATACATGATCTCGGTGATTCGCAGATGTCCCGCGTCGGGCTGAAGCGCGACGGAGATGGTGTCCGCCGCGCGCCGGTTGCCCGTCCGATCCCTCAGCCCAACGGCTCGAACGGTCATGGCCTGGGTCGCCCCGGCGAGTCGCGTCGACAGGACGAGACGGATGGTGCGCCCATCGTCTGAGATCGTCACTTCCCGGACCGACCGGTCTCCAACCTGGAAGACGGACGCGTCCACGCCTTCCGTCTGAACGCTTTCACTCATGAAAATCTCCAGGCGGTCTGACCCGTCCGCGGACGGTGAGATCTCTTCTGCGAAGACCATGAGCGGTGCCTCGGTATCCGGGTCGAAGCGCGTGTTGCGCTGTCCGGGGGAGGCCGTGGCGGTGGACGGGAGAAAGTTGAACTCGGCTGATGGCGCGTTCGGGTCAATCCGTTCGAGGGAGACTCCCCGCTGCAGGTTGGCTCCGTACGTTACCCGGTCTGAAATCTCCGTTCCGATCCGGATGAATACATCGTCGCCTCCGTTGTTGAGACCCTCCCAGCCCGGCGGCGCGATCACTACAGCGGCGGCGTTCTCCGTTTCCCACAGATCGGGAAACGCTCGCGCTGCGGCGACAGAGTCGCGGACCAGGACGAGGTACTGCCCCGGTTCGACCACGGACGTCACATCCGGGCGGCCCGACGGGAGCACGAGATCGTAGTCTTCATTTCCGTCGGCGTATGCAACGTTCGTGAGCGGAACGGACGTACCAGAGCGGTTCAGAATCTCGATGAACTCAGCCTGGGTATCGTCCGGGGCTGCATGGATCTCGTTCACGATTAGCGGGCCGAAGGGATATGGCGTATCGTCACGCGTATCTGCCGACAAGGCGGAACCCGTGAAAAACGGCATCAGCAGCAGTCCCACGATCGAAAAGAGCATGCTGAGACCCTATAAATGATTAATTAAACAGTTGTATTAATAATTATATATAAAACACTAACGATAGGCAAGCGGAAAAAGAAAAGCCGCCCCGATGTAGGGTCGGCCGGGTGCGTCGTTGCGGCGCGGGTCACTGCCGATCGGCGCGATAGTACGGCGATTAATTTAGTGCTGCCCGTTTTCTGATGGGGGGGCACTGGTCGATGCATTCGCGTTGAATGCGGGGCGCTGGCGGTCGGACCGCGGCTGCGTCTCCGGCAGCGACACGCCGTCGAGGTCGTAGCCTTCTCGTTGGAACGGGCTGGACTGCTCCATCAACGCCTCATTGCCGAGATGGTCGATCAGGCTGCGGGCCATTAGTCGGGCCGTCGGCGCGAGCGGGCGTTCGTCGATGTCGAAGTGGTGATGGTGAAGGGGGAAGCTGGTCTTCGGGCTGGAGCTGGTGCCGACCCGAATGAACGCTCCGGGCAGCTCTTTGAGGTAATAGGCGAAGTCTTCGCCGCCCATGCTCGACTGCGGAATCTGGTAGATGGCCTGCTCGCCGAACAGGTGGTCGATGCTGTGCGCCACGTTTCGAACGGCGCGTTCATCGTTAACGACAGGGGGCGCCCCGTTTTCGAAATCGAGCTCCACATGGGCGTCGTACATTCGCCCGAATTCTTCCGCCGTCCGGCGCATGTGGCGGCGAATCGTCTCCCGGTCCGCCTGGTTGATTGTGCGGAGCGTGCCGCCGAACTGAGCCGTTTCGGGGATCACGTTGTGCGCATCTCCGCCCTGCATCCGACAGATCGTGAGAACGGCGGCATTGCGCGCATCCGTCACGCGCCCGGTGAGCTGGTAATACTGGGTCATGATCTGGTTCGCGATCCAGACCGTGTCGGCCCCTTCGTGGGGGCGGGCGGAGTGCCCGGTGCCCTCCTGCCGCACGTACACGTCGAACCGGTCGGAGGCAGCGGTGACCGGTCCCGTAAGCAGGCCATAGCGGCCGACGTCGAGCGTGGGATCCACGTGAATGCCGTACACGGCCTCAAGGCCGTCCAGCACTCCAGACCGGATCATGAGAGGGGCTCCGCTCGGCAAGCCTTCTTCGTTCGGCTGAAAAAAGACGCGTACCGTGCCTGGGATCTGATCCCGCATCTCGTTCAAGATCAACGCAACGCCGATGCCCACGGAGGTGTGGGCGTCATGGCCGCAGAGGTGGGCGACACCGGGGTTCTGTGATCGGTAGGGAACATGCTTTTGATCTGAGGCCGGGAGGGCATCGATGTCCGCGCGATAACCGATGCGGTGAGCACGGCCGTCCACCGTCGCTTTCGTTCCCTCGATATCGACGTACAGACCGGTACCGGCCACTGGCCCGGTCACATCGAGACCGTAGCCTTCCAGCGTGCGCCGAATGAACTGAGATGTGCTATGCTCCCGCATTCCGACCTCCGGGTTCATGTGGAGGTGGCGCCGAATTGCAATGAGGAGCCGGGCAAGCGTCGCTTCATCGGCAACGACGTCGGCGACGTGATCCGGCAGTTGAGCAATGTCGACGGGAGAAACGCGGGATGGCATAAGGGAACAGATCTGTGCGCGGATACAAGTCGACCCTCATTCCGGTGCGTTCCGGCCGGGCGGCCGGTTCGGCATCACCCGGTGAAACATGAAGGGTTCCGATGGTCTGACGCCTGGTAAGAATCGTATAACCGTATACGTTACCGCCTTCCGGTAGATTCGACCCTGAGGGGCAGATTCAGCGAATGCCGTCATGAGTACCGTGCACGCGGCTGGACTCCAGTTTTCCTGGTACGGCCCCCAAGCGTGCCAGGCAACCTGTTCCTCGTGCAATGACCACACCGCGACACCGGCTGGCGCGTCCTTGATTTCTCTACACCAGCCCGAATCGTTTCCGTAGTGTCCATTCGCCCGCGAGACAGGTCAGGATGAGGGCGAGGAAAAGAAGGGTTCGCCAGAGTTCGGTTTCCTGCTCCTCTGTTACGGTCCTCGGGCTGAATCCGGCGGATTGCCGGACCACTTCCGGCAGTCGACCTGCGTCGGATGCAGTCAGAGCGTCGCCCCCGCTGCGTTCGGCAATTTGCCGCATGAGCGCCGGGTCGGCCCGCGTTTCGCGATACTCGATCGTCAGCGTGCCCACTGAAAACGTCCCACGATCCGTACCGAGCGATGCGTCATTTCGCTCCGCGGCGGCTTCGTAGGTGTACGTGCCTTCCGGCAGCGCGCCCACGTCGAGGGTGTATTGCCCATTTCCGGCCGGTTCCATCGAGTGGGGGTACTCGTTCCCGTCATCGGCTGTGATGGTGACGGCAACGGACGCATCGCTGATCGGCTCCTGGCTTTCATTATACACCTGACCGGTGAACTCGACACGCTCTCCGCCCGAAAACATGTCCTGAACGGGGGAGACGCGAACCGGTCGTGTGTCCTCCCTCGCAGCAACCCACCGCACCAGATTCGAGACGACACCGGGCCAGACGGCCCGGGCCGCTGCGAGATCGTCGGGGAGATTTGTCCAGCGCCACGTCCCGGACGCAAGAATGGCGGCCGACCGGCGGCCGGATCGACTCCGAACGACGACGGCGGGGTTGTCGATCTGCATCCCACGCACCTGAAGGGTGGCAAGCACGCGCGCATCCGGCGACGCGCTCCAGCGCGTCTCGTTGTACCGAAGCGGTGGCAGCTGTTCCCATGGTGCGGTGCCAGCATTCTCGACGTCGAGGATCGGGTGCCGAAGCCCGCGAGCTGTCGGCGTAATCAATGCTTCGATCGTTGATGTCCTGATTTGCTCCGGAGCGACAGGCAGTGCGTCGGCGACCGATGAGAGCCGACCGAGATCTGTGTTCGGTTGCATCGCAAATACGACCGGAACGCCGTCGGTGACGGCGTCGACCACCCGTTGGAGATCGCCATCCGAGACCGTCGGACTGGGATACCCGACGAGTACGATCACGTCCATGTCTGTGAGATCGTCCGGGAGCGATCCCTCGTAATACTGTCCGTCCTTTCGAGCAACGCGCGCGGTCAGGTCCGTATTTTTATCCCGGGAAAGGACCCGCCGAAAGGCGCCCACATCGGGCGAGGGTGCGCCTGCCAGCAGGAGGACCCGGCGCTTGCTCTCGAGCACCCGCACCGTCTGCGTCGCGGTGTTATTTCGCTCGGTGGCCTCACCGGGCAGTGGCGTGACCGCGACGGTGAGGGTCTGAAGTCCGGCGGTCTCCGGCGTCATCGACAGGGTTACGGTGCGCTCCGACGTGCCGGCCGGCAGACGAATGGTCTGGTCATCCAGGGTGGTACCGTCCTGGATGAGGCGGACGGTCACCTGGTCTCCAGCGGCCTGTGCGGCGCGGAGGGCGACCTGGACGGGCATTTCGCTCCCGACGTACGCGAGATCGTTGGCTGTGACGCGGCGGATCTGGACGTCTCGCGCCCCGGTCGTATCACCGAGCGTGACGGTGTGAATCGGGACGGTGGAGCGCTCCGCGACGTAAAGGGGGTTTCGACCGGCGTTGTACCGGCCGTCGGACAGGAGGGCGATCGCCCCGAGATTCTCGCCCTGGAATTCTGATCGAACGGCGTCAAGCGCTGCAGAGAGACTGGTGCGCTCGCCGTCGGTGCGCAGCGAGTCGAGGGCGCCAGCGAGGGGCCCGATGTCGCGAAGGGTTTGGTCGAACGCGAACACGCGTACGTTGCCATCAAGCGTGCCGGCCGACGAAAGAATCGAGTGAACGGCTTTGTGAGAGCGGTTTCCCGTGCCGGTCGTATCTGCTGTCCCGGCGGTTACCCGCAGGCTCTGCGTGTCATCGACCATGATGGCGAGGATGGGAGCACGCTCCGTGTTGCTGATCCGCTGAACGACCGGTTTTGCGAGCAGGAAGAGAATCGCCGTCAGGGCCGTGAAGCGGAGGGCGGCCGGCACAACGCGTCTCCACCCGGAGAGCGGAGGAACGGTCCGGCGGTAGCTCCAACCGGTCAACGCTCCCGCGGCGAGGATGCAAACGAGGAGCAGAATCGGCGAGTATCCGAAGGAGAACGACATGGGGGTCGGCGGAGGAAGGAGTCGACAGCGCCGATCGTACCCATGGATCGGCGGGCAGGTTCACGTGCAGCGGGGTGGAAACGAACCGGGACAGATCCAGGCGCCGGGGTGACGGAAGAAATGCAGCGGCCGGCTGTTCTCGTTTAGACGGTCCAGATGACGATGTAGGTCATGTAACTCAAAAAGGTTGCGAGGAGAACGCCGCCCTCCAGCCGGGTGATTTCGAAGCGTGTCCAAGCAATGGGCAGGAGCATGACGCAGATGCCGAGCATCACCGGAAAGTGGATCGTAAGCGTGGACGGCTCGACGTCGAGCGGCGACATGATGGAGACGGTGCCGACGACGAACAGCACGTTGAGGAGGTTGGAGCCGAGAATATTGCCGACGGAGAGATCCGCTTCGCTCTTGATCGCCCCGACCATGGACGCGGCGAGTTCGGGAAGACTGGTCCCGATGGCGACGATGGTCAGGCCGATGATGATCTGGCTGATTCCTAGGCTCCGCGCGATGTCGACGGCGCTGTCGACCATGAAGTGCGCCCCCAGGGCGAGGCCGATGGTGCCGCCGACGAGGAACGCGGTTTTCATCAGCGTCGTGTCGGTCGGGGACGACGTTTCGATGTCGTCGTCGTCCACGTCCATTTCGTCCATCATGCTCTGCGCCGTCGCGTTATTCTGCGCGTCGTAAAGCAGGTATCCGATGATGCTCGGTGCGATGGTTGTTTTCTACGTGATCTCCCTCGACGGGACGATCAGTCGCACGGACGGCATCTTCCTCGTTTCCTGCCTCGCCGGTTTCATCGGATAC
>NZ_DAXETW010000052.1:0-79931 GCF_051155795.1 Longibacter sp. | reverse complement strand
GCGATGATGAACGCCTTCGACCGGGACCGGCACAGCTCGCTGAACCGCACCCGCGGCTCGGACAGGAGACGCTCCAGAACAAACTCCTGCTGCCCCTCGATCGAGTACCGCAGCGGTTCTACCTCGTGGACGGTTTCCTCCTCCTCTTCGGCCTGCTGGAGCATTCGGCCGAGGGCCTTCACCAGGTCGTAGACGGAATTGTCAATGTCCACGTCGTGGGAATCCTGGATCTCGTCCCGGTCACTGGCGGCTTCGCCTCGGGGATACATTTCGTGAACCGCCTCCTGCCTCTGATCGAGCTGGTCGGACGCCTCCTTGAATCGGACATATTCCAGCAACCGTTCGACGAGTTCGCGGCGTGGGTCGACCGCTTCCCCGTCCTCGTCCGTCGCCTCCGTCGGTAGCAGCATGCGCGCCTTGATATTGATCAAGAGCGCCGCCATGTAGATAAAATCTGCCACCCCGTCCAGATCGATCTCCTCCAGAAGCCGGACGTACGCCAGGTACTCATCCGCGATCTTAGCGATCGGGATGTCGTAGATGTCGAGTTCATCCCGTCGAATAAAGAACAGCAGGAGGTCCATCGGACCTTCGAACTGCTGTAGCGAAACGCGATACATGAGCGCCGGGGGTCACTTCGGAGGACGCAGAGACGGTGCAGGAGCCACAGTCAGGCCGGGCGGGCGTCGACGGAGTCATATCCGTCCGGGTGGTTGACGTGCCACTTCCATGCCGTGGAGATGATGTCCGCCAGTGCTGGATACTCGGGGTCCCAGCCGAGCTCGCCACGAATACGGCCGGCATCCGCGATAAGCTTCGCCGGATCGCCCGGGCGACGATCGCCGATGCGGGCGGGAATGTCGCGTCCGGTCACCGTCCGGGCCGTCTCGATCACTTCCCGAACGCTGTAGCCATTTCCGTTGCCAAGGTTGTAGACTCGGCTCGTTCCGTCTTCGAGCGCTCGCAGCGCAAGAATGTGCGCCTGTGCAAGATCCAGCACGTGGATGTAATCCCGCACGCAGGTGCCGTCCGGCGTGTTGTAGTCGTCGCCGAAAATCACGATTTCCTCCCGCTGGCCAAGCGCGACCTCGAGCACGATCGGGATGAGGTGGGTTTCCGGATCGTGGTCCTCGCCGTGATGCGGCCCCGCAGCGCCGGCCGCGTTGAAATAGCGAAGCGCGGCGAACGTCATGCCACGCGTGCGATCGAGCCAGTAGAGATACCGTTCGAGAATGCGTTTCGACTCCCCGTACGGGCTCCCAGGATCGATGGTCGTCTCCTCGGTAATGGGCATTTCGCCCGGCAAACCGAACAGGTTGGCCGTGGACGAGAGGATGAAGCGATCGGCACCGTGCTCCAGGGCCGCCTTCATGAGATTCAGGCCGCACCGGATGTTGGTATCCAGGTAGAGAAATGGATCACTCATCGACTCTCCCACCAGCGTGTGGGAAGCGAAGTGCATCACTGCGTCGATGTCGTGGGTCCGAAAGACGGACTGGATCGCGTCCTGGTCGCGCAGGTCGCCGACGACGAGCGTGGCCTCTTCCGCCACCGCGCGCCGGTGCCCCTGCGACAGGTTGTCGAACACCACTACGTCTTCTCCCTGCCGGGCCAGTTCTCGAACGACAGTACTCCCGATATATCCGGCTCCGCCGGTAACGAGGATGCTCATGGAGGAATCGGTCGGGCGTCGATGAGGGCAAACGGTTCAGAGAATACAACCTGCACCTCACGGGCTGAAGGGTCAATCCAGGCGGCCGAATTCACCTGAAGGGCACAGCGGGCGCTGGGAGCCAATGGATCCGTGTTCCCCTGTTGGCGCCGCCGGTTTTGCGGCGTGTCGAGAGCCCCGGTTCCCTGAAATACAAACGCGGCGAGACGCCAGCCGAAGGGCCGCGTCTCGCCGCGTGGGTCTGGTATCACAACCGGCAGTGGCCGGGCGGATGCATCACTCCTTGTCCTTGCCGTTTTCCTTCGACAGGAACGGCTTGCGCGTCAGGCGGAGCTTGCCGTCGTCGCGAACCTCCAGGAGGTGGACCTTGACCTTGTCACCCACCTTCAGGTGGTCTTCGACATTCTCCACGTACTCATGGGAGATTTCCGAGACGTGCAGCAGTCCCGTCTTCTCCGGCATAATCTCGATGAAGGCGCCGAAGTCGCGGATGGTCTTCACCGTTCCGACGTAGTCTTCACCTTCCTCGGGCACGGCAACGATCTGCTTGATCCGCTCGATGGCGTCCTCCGCATCCTGCTGATTCGTCGCCGCGATGGTGACGAGGCCGACGCCGTCTTCTTCGTCGACCGTCACATCCGTGTTGGTTTCCTTCTGGATGCTCTTGACGACCTTGCCGCCCGGACCGATCACAGCACCGATGTGCTCCGGATCGATCGTGAGCTTCGTCAGGCGCGGTGCGTACGGCGAGAGATCCTCGCGTGCAGAGCCGAGCGTCGACTCCATGTGCTCCAGGATCTTCATGTGCGCCTCGCGCGCCTTCTTCAGCGCGGTGAGCATCACGTCGCGGTCAAGTCCCGCGATTTTGATGTCCATCTGGCAGGCCGTGATGCCATCGCGCGTGCCGGTGATCTTGAAGTCCATGTCGCCCAGATGATCTTCCTGGCCGAGGATGTCCGTCAGGATCGCCGTCTGGTCGCCTCGCTTCACCAAGCCCATCGCAATTCCTGCGACCGGCTTCTTGAGCGGCACACCCGCGTCCATGAGCGCGAGACTTCCGGCGCACACGCTGGCCATCGAGGAGGAACCGTTCGACTCCGTCACCTCCGCGTTCACACGGATCGTGTAGGGGAAGTCGTTCTGGTCCGGAATGACCGGGCTCAGGGCACGCTCGGCGAGCATGCCGTGGCCGATCTCGCGACGCTTCGGTCCCCGCAGGAAACCGGCTTCACCGACCGAGAACGGTGGGAAGCGGTAGTGGAGGAAGAAGCTCTTGTCGATGTCGGTGAAGACCTCGTCGACGGGCTGCACGTCCTTTGACGTACCCAGCGTCACGGACCCGAGAACCTGCGTTTCGCCGCGTGTGAACAGCGCGGAGCCGTGAACGCGGGGCAGCAAACCGGCCTCGGTCGTCAGCTCCCGAATGTCGTCGTAGTTGCGGCCGTCGATCCGGCGCTGATCCTCCAGGATCATTGTCCGCATCTCCGTTTTCTGCACCTTGCCGACAGCATCCCGGATATCACCGCGTGTGTAGCCTTCCGGCGTTTCTTTCTCGTCGCCGAGGAGCGTATCAACCGCCTCGTCCTTGATCGCATCGAGGCCGCCGTAGAACGACTTCTTATCGTACGGCTTCCGGATGTGATCGGCGACGCGCTGGCCGAATTGCTCGCCGACTTTCTCAACGAGCGCCTCCGGCACAATGTCCTGCTCCCACTCAAACGGTTTCGCCTGGCCGAAGTCCTGAACGAGGGCGTTCTGGCCTTCCACCAGCTTCTTGATCGAGGCGTGAGCGACGTCCAGAGCGTCGATCATCGTCTCCTCACTGATTTCGTGGGCTTCCCCCTCGACCATTACCAGCGAGTCCATCTTACCGGCAACAAGCAGGTCCAGATCGGACGCGTTCGTCTGTTCGAGCGTCGGGTTGACAATCAGTTCGCCGTCCACGCGGCCGACGCGCACTTCAGCGATCGGGCCCTGGAACGGGGCACCCGAGAGGGCGAGGGCTGCAGAGGATCCGACGCCGGCGAGAATGTCGGCGTCGTACTCTTTTCCGGCGGAGATCACGAAGTTCACCAGGTGAACGTCGTGATAGAACCCGTCGGGAAAGAGCGGGCGAATGGCACGGTCTACAAGCCGTGCGGTGAGCGTCTCTTTGTCGGTTGGACGCCCTTCTCGCTTGATGAAACCGCCCGGGACTTTACCTCCGGCGGCGAATTTCTCACGGTAATCGACCGTGAGGGGGAAAAAGTTGGACCCTTCGCGCACGCTATCGCTCAGCGTGGCGGTCGAAAGCACCATCGTGTCGCCCATGCGAACCACGACGCTGCCGTTGGCCTGACGGGCCATCTTGCCCGTCTCGAGGGTCATCGTTTTACCCGGCGCGTACTGAATCTCACGGGTCGTTGCTTCTAAAGGCATGTTCGTCTGTTCTCGTTCTCAACAAAATATCGATCGATCGCGATCGGTCGACCGTTTCGACGATCGATCTCGCGAAAGGCGGCCTCACACGTGCGAGGTCGCAACAACACAGCCGGCGCGAGACTCCGCTCGAACATCTACATCGACGTGGGAGTCGACCGCGCGGCCGGGCACTCGAACGCTCGTGAGCCGCTCTCGCCTCTTTCGCAGAGGCGGTGCCGGCACGCGTTCGGGCCTACGGCTCCACTCAGAAGCGGGCTCGACAACCTCGGTCATCGATTGCCGCGCCTCCAATTGGCGCCAGAAACAGCGAACGGCCCCTTCCCGGAGGAAGACGCCGTACGCAGTACTCTTACTTCCGGAGACCGAGCTCCGCAATGATGGCGCGGTAGCGCTCGATGTCCTCGTCCTGGAGGTAATTCAGGAGTCGACGACGCTTTCCAACGAGCTTTAGCAGCCCGTGTCGCGTCGAGAAGTCTTTCGGATGGTTCTTCAGATGATCCGTCAGCCGCTCAATGCGCTTGCTGAAGATGGCAATCTGCACCTCGGGGGTTCCGGTATCGTTCGGGCCGCTCCCGAACTCACTCACCAGTTGCTGCTTTTCTTCTTTCGTAATCATACGCTCAGGTGTACCTCTTTAGATGTTATCATGCTAAAGAAGAATCCGCGGCACCCCTCGATGAGGTGACTTGCGCGGCTCAGGCGGACACTCGCATTCGACCGGACGTCGTGTCGCGCTGGACGGATTCAATCGACCGGGTCGGGGAAGTCCCCTGCCTCAATGACTTGTCTGCAATGGTTTTCATCCCGTGAAAGTTGCGCGGCAAGCTCGTCTACCGAGCCGAATTTCTTTTCATTGCGAAGTCTTCGCAGGAATTCAACGCGAAGGGTTTCCTCGTAGAGATCTGCGCTAAAATCTAGCACATGGACCTCGACTGTCACGTCCATCCCGTCGAACGTCGGCCGGCGACCGATATTCATCATACCGGCGAGCGTCTCTCCCGTCGCGGACCGGTGAACACGGACGGCATACACGCCGATCTTCGGGACAAGCTTCCGCGGATCGGAAATGTCAAGGTTGGCCGTCGGGTAGCCGATCTGCCGCCCCCGTTTTTCCCCCTCTTCCACCGTTCCCCGCAGGGCGTACGGGCGGCCGAGCAGTTCGGACGCGTGCCGCACGTCACCATCGCGCAGCAGCGCCCGCACCCGGCTGGACGACACGATATTCGTCCCGACTTGCTGGGCCGGGATAACGTCGACATCAAATCCATGCGTTTCCCCGAGTTGCCGTAAGAGGTCCACGTCCCCTTCCCGGTTTCGACCGAAGGCGTGATCGTACCCGACGGTGATCTCTGCCAGCCCGATGCGACTCACGAGGATATCCTCGACATACTCGACCGGCGGCAGGTGGGCAAACGCCGTTGTAAACGGAATGACGACGAATCGATCGACACCGTAGTATTCGAGAAGATCCCCACGCTCCGTCAACGTACTGAGCAGGTCGACGTCCAGGTCATTGACGACGGATCGGGGGTGGGGATCGAATGAGACGACCGTGGCCGTGCCGCCGCGCTCTCCGGCACGATCGGCCAGATAATCGATGATCGCCTGATGGCCGCGGTGTACGCCATCGAACGTACCGACCGTCAGAACCGACGTGTCATCTCGGGAAATGTGGTCCCAGCCGATTTCACGCTTCATGCGCGCTGAGGGGAAGAAGGGGATGTCGTCAAACGAGTGATGGGGTGACGCGATGGGGGCACAACGCCGGAGCACACCGCGGCATCGGGCACCTTAGTGAGCTGAAGACCTCAGCGACCTGACGGCTCCGATAGCACCTCCCGGAGGCGATCGAGCGTCCAGGCGTTCTCGACAGTGTAGGAACCAATCGCGGTCCTGCGAAGCGCCGTCAGATGCGCCCCCACCCCGAGCGCCGCACCGAGGTCGCGCGCGAGGCTCCGGATGTACGTGCCCTTCGAACACTCGATGTGCACGTCAACGTCTGCTCCGCGAATGCCGGTCACCGTCGCGTCATAGATTGTGATCGGGCGAGGCGGGCGATCTACGTCTTCGCCCCGCCGTGCTTTCTTGTAGAGCTTTTCCCCGTCAATCTTCACCGCAGAGTACATCGGCGGTACCTGTTCACTGTCGCCGACGAACGAGAGCACCGCCTCTCGGATTCGGTCGTCGGTCAGGTGCGACGGGTCATGCGTTTCCACGACATCGGTTTCGGTGTCATACGACGGCGTCGATTCTCCCAGGCGAATGGTAGCCGTGTATGTCTTCTGCAGAAACATGAATGCATCCTGCAGACGGGTCGCCGGGCGGGCCACGAGGACAATCAGCAGCCCGGTCGCCAGCGGGTCCAGCGTCCCGGCGTGACCGACCTTTTTGTGGTCGGTAAGACGGCGAACATCGCGGACAACGTCGAACGACGTCCGTCCGGCAGACTTATCGATCGGGAATACAGCACCGGCGCTGATATCGTCTGGCAGATGCGGTGGCTCGAAGACGAGATCTGGATCGATCGTACGGTGGGCGGATGCCGGTGGCACGGGCAAACGGGGAACAGGTGAATCAAGAACGGAGTGCCGGCAGGGACACCGACGCTGCCGAGGCGATCAGGCGTCCGACTCGTCGTCCGCCGGGGGCGCGTCCACCGGCTCCGTACGCGATTCACGGCGTTCGCGCTCTTCGCGGATCCGGTCGAACAGGTTCTCCATTTTCTTCGCCTTCTGAAGGGACTCGTCGAGAAAGAACTGGATTTCCGGCATCGTGCGGAGCTGGTGCCGGATCCGGGTGGCCAGCTTCTCGCGAATCTCGGGCGTCAGCGTCTTCAGCTGCTTGAATGTGGCCTCGCGCTTCGCGCTGGTGTCCCCCATCACACTCGCGTACAGATACGCAGTAGACAGGTCGCCCGTGACGCGAGCATTCGTGATGGTCACCATCGGCTGCAACTGATCCGCATAGTCGCGCTGCAGGATCCGCGCGACCTCTCGCTGGACGAGCTCGGCCACACGTTCGGTGCGAATACTCATAGTGGAAAAAGGATTCGATGAGACGGGTCGAGATGCGGCGAAAGCAAAGCCTGGCACGTACGGAAACGGGCGCACCGCCGGTACTGGCAGCGCGCCCGGACATCCGTACCTGATGGTGTTAGACTTCGAGGGTCCGCTTCTCCTCGATAACGACATAGCTTTCGAGTTCGTCGCCGACCTTTATATCGTTGAAGTTCTCAACGGAGATACCACATTCGAAGCCGCTCTTCACCTCTTTCACGTCTTCCTTGAAGCGCTTGAGCGATCCGATGCCGCCCTCGTAGGTGACGACTCCCTCGCGGATCACGCGGATGCGATGGTTCCGCGTAATCGTGCCGTCGGTGACGTATGCACCGGCGACCGTCCCCACGTTCGGGACCTTGAAGATATCCCGCACGTCGGCGTGCCCTTTGACCTCCTCGCGTTTTTCCGGCGAGAGCAGGCCTTCGAGCGCGTCGTGTACGTCCTCGATCGCATCGTAGATGATCGAGTACGTCCGAATATCCACCTCCTCCTGCTCGGCAGCCTGTCGGGCACCGCGCGTCGGTCGGACCTGGAAGCCGAGAATCACCGCATCCGAAGCACGCGCAAGCATGACGTCGGACTCCGTAATGGCGCCCACACCGCTGTGGATAATGCGGACAGCAACCTCGTCGGTCTTCAGTTTCAGTAGCGCGTCGGAGAGGGCCTCGACCGAGCCACCCACGTCGGCTTTGACGATGAGGTTGAGTTCGTGGAACTCGCCCTCCGCCATGCGACGGGAGATCTGCTCGAGCGATACCTGGCTCTTGCGGCGCAGCTCCTGCTCCCGGTGAATGCGCTGACGTTCATTTGCGATTTCGCGCGCTTCGGATTCATCTTCGAGCGCGACGAACTGGTCGCCGACCTCCGGCGATCCGTCGCAACCGAGGACGAGTACGGGCGTGGACGGGCCGGCCTCTTCGACGCGGTTGTCCCGCTCATCGAACATGGCACGAACCGAACCGCTGTAAATCCCGGCGACGAACGGGTCACCGACCTCGAGCGTCCCGCGCTGGACGAGCACCGTGATCACGTTGCCTCGTCCTTTTTCAAGACGGCTCTCGATGATAACCCCGGACGCATCGCGATCCGGATTCGCGGTGACCTCCATGATTTCCGACTGGAGGATAATCTTATCGAGCAGGTCGTCGATGCCTTCGCCGGTCTCGGCAGATACCTTCGCTACCTGCACCGTACCGCCGTACTCCTCAACGAGCACGTTGTGCTCGGCCAGTTCCGCCATTACCTTCTGCGGATCGGCTTCCTGCTTATCCATCTTGTTAATCGCCACGACAATCGGCACATCCGCCGCCTGGGCGTGGTTGATGGCCTCGATCGTCTGCGGCATCACCGAGTCGTCGGCTGCCACAACGAGGACGACGATGTCCGTCGCTTTCGCGCCGCGAGCACGCATGGCCGTGAAGGCCTCGTGTCCCGGCGTATCGAGGAAGGTGATCGCCTCGTCTTCGTGGTCGGGTAGACGGACACGGTGAGCACCGATGTGCTGCGTGATGCCTCCCTCCTCGCCCGCTACCACGTTCGCGCTGCGAATATAGTCGAGAAGCGACGTTTTCCCGTGGTCGACGTGACCCATGACGGTCACGACCGGCGCACGCGGATCCAGATCTTCCGGATCGTCATCCTCGATCTTAATCGCCTGGTCGCCGAATTCGTCAATGAATTCGACCTCCATGTCATACTCCGCCGCGACAAACTCAATCGTCTCGCGGTCCAGACGCTGGTTGATCGACACCATCATGCCGGCGTCGAACAACGTCGAGATGACGTCTCCAACGGGCTCGCCCATCAGGTTCGCGAGCTCTCCGGTCGTCACGAACTCCGTCAGGCGCAGAATACCCTCCTGCTCCTTCTTCCGACGGCGGCGCTCCTCGCGCTCTTCCTCGTGACGCTGGCGACGGCGACGGCGACGGCGCTGGCGGGCACGACTTGCGCCCTGCTCCAGCTCCTGAAGCGTCTCCTGAATCGTCTGCTCGACGTCTTCTTCGTCGACGCCACGGTTGCGGCTCCGCTTCTTGCGCTTCTGTTTCTTCTTTTTCTTCTGGCGCTTCTTGTTGCGGTCCTTGCGGCTCTGCTTCTTCGAGTCGCTGTCGTCTTTCGACTTCTTCTTCCGCTTCCGCTTACGCTTCCGACTCTGAATCTGCGTAAGGTCGACCTTACCAACAACCTGTGTCCCGGAAAGTCGATATCGGTCCGCCTTCAGGGTCTCGGATTTGTTCTCCGCGCCCTCTCTGGCCTCGATCGATTCGATATCCTCCGGATCGGCGTCGGCAATCTCTACGCGGGCCTCAGCCTTTGTATCGGTCGTCGGTGCAGCATTCGGATCGATCTCGTCGGCACCGTCGGCTTCGGCGGACGGCTCCGTCTCCTCATCCGCGTCGCCGGCAGCATCCGCGGACGCTTCTGCTGCCTCGGCATCCGCTTCCGCTTCAGGTTCCGCGTCGGCCGTTGCATCGGCGGCTTCACTGTCGGTGTCTGCCGTGTCGGCGGCTGCCGTGTCGGCGGCTGCCGTCTCGGCGTCTGCAGTATCCGCAGCTTCTTCCTCCGCTTCGACGTCGGTTGATGCTTCAGCGTCCACGCCATCAGCGTCCGCCGCTACCGCTTCGGTATCGGCTTCAGTATCCACATCCGCAGGCGGCTCATCCTCGGCCACGGCATCGGATGCATCGCTGGGCTCAGCAGATGTCTCTACCGCTTCCGGCTCTTCGGCTTCGGCGACCTGTCCGTCACCGGACGGTTCAGCCGTTGCCTCGGCGGGTTTGGCTTCCGTCTCACCCGACGGCTCGGTTGTCGCGTCCGTCGCGTTGGAGTGGTCTGCCTCCGCTACGGGCTCATCGGTATCCGAGAGATCCGCCGTCGGGGCGTCAACGTCATCGACGTCCTCCTGAACCGGTTCGTCGACCGGCTCGGCCTCGGCCACATCGTCGTCGGACTCGTCACCCGGTTCGGCAGCGATCTCCGCGGCATCCGGCGCCTCGTCGACCTCTTCGTCCAGTTTGGCCACCTCGTCCCGCGAGACGTCTTCCTCCTCGGTCGCCTTGTCCTGGCGAAGCTCACGGACGCGTTCGGCAGCCTCTGCGTCATCGGCATACTCCTGCCGAAGGACCAGATACGCCTCCTCGTCCACGATGGACGCATTAAACCCATTCCCCGACAACGCGTCGCTGAACCCTTCCTCTTCGAGGAACTCGACGACGCGATCCGTCGAGACGTTCAGCTCTCGCGCTACCTTGAATAGCTTTTTCTTTTTAAACTTTTTCTGCTCAGTCGTCGCCATGTAGTCGTTTTCTGTTGCTCAACAAGCCTGCGGGACGCAATGGGAGCGATCCCAGGTCGGTCGGCGCGGGCTTACTCCTTTGCTTCAGGCTCTTCTTCTACCGCACCCACCCGTTCTTCAGGGTGGTCGGTCGAAGAATCCTCCTCCGCACGCATCTCGGGTGCGGCTCCCGCTTCCTCTGCTTCGTCAGATACTTCGTCGTCGGCTAGATCGGGGGACTGGGGGGCTTTTGATTCAGAAGTTTCGATCTCATCTGTTGGTGGTACCGATTCGTCCGCCGGGGTTTCCGCCTCCGGCGCGACATCGCTCGGCGTAGTGGCACTCGACGGACCCGGTTCGTCGGGGACGTCGGTCATTGCGTCGTCTGCGACGGCGTCCGCTTCAGGCGCCTCGGGGTTCATATCGGTTCGTTCTTCCGGAACGTCGGCATCCTCGCCGATGGCGGGGTCGCCGGGACCCACATCGTCGACGTCCCCGCCGAGGTCTTCGGCAGGTGCGTCGTCCGCAGTGGCCGTATCGGCGTCCACGTCGGCGAGATCCTCCTCGTTTCGCGGTTCGCGGTCCTCGTCGTCGATGTCCTCGTCTTCAAGGCTCTCGATGGTGAAGTCGCCGCGTTCGATCGTCTCGACGATGCCCGGCCCCTTCTCGAATTCCGCACGGATGATCTCAAGAACGCGTTCGGCGGTCTCTCGGTCCAGGTCGGCCCGGCGGGCGAGCGCATCGGACGATAGTTCGAGGACGGCCTTGCCGGTGTCGCAGCCGATGTGCTTCAGTTTCTCGACGGTTTCCTGCGCCAGCTCGTCGCCGAACTCTTCAATGTCAATGTCTTCCTCATCCGATGGAATCTCGCGATACACATCGATCTCATACCCCGTCAACTGGGATGCGAGCTTGATATTGACGCCGCGTCGACCGATCGCCTGGCTGACCTCGTCGGCCACCACTTCGACCCGCGCCCGTGGCGGTTCCGCGTCGTCGTTTAGCTTGACGCTCACGGGGTTCGCGGGCGACAACGCGCGGGAGACCATCTGGGCCGGGTTCTCCGACCACTCCATCACGTCGATGTTTTCGTTGGACAACTCTCGGACGACGGCGTGAATGCGAACGCCCTTGACGCCGACGCAAGCCCCGACGGGATCGACGCGATCATCGTGGCTAACCACGGCGACCTTGGCGCGATCTCCGGGGATGCGGGCGATCTTCTTAATTTCAACGATCCCATCGTACACCTCCGGGACCTCAATCTCGAAGAGGCGCTCCATGAACACCGGCGAGGTCCGGCTTACGACGACCTGCGGGTCAGACCCCGCATCGCGGCGAACCTCCTTCACGACCGTACGGAGCATGTTGCCCTTCCGGTAATGATCGCCAGGAATCTGTTCGTTGCGTGGGAGGACGACCTCGACGCCGTCGTGCATCAGGAGAGCTTCGTGGCGGCGGACCTGGTAGATCTCGCCGACGATGATCTCCCCCATCAAGTCCGAGTACTCCTCGTAAATCTTTTCCTTCTCGATATCGCGAATCCGCTGGCGGAACGTCTGGCGTGCCGTCAGCACCGCGCGACGACCGAAGTGGCTGATGTCCAGCTCGCTCGCCACTTCGTCACCGACCTCGAAGTCCTCATCGATCTCCTTGGCGTGACGCTCTTCAATCTGCGTCACGGGGTCGATGAGATCGTAGTTCTCCACGATTTCCTGGATGTGGAGGATCTGGATATCGCCCTGATTCGGGTTAAAGATGATCTCAAACGCCTCATCCGACCCGTACCGCTTATCAATCATCGCACGAATCACGTCTTCGACGATGATCTGGAGAGTTTCGCGGTCGATGTCCTTCGCACGGGCAATTTCCCCGAACGAAGAAACGAGGTCTGCACTTCGCATAATGGGTGTCGTCGATTCGAGTGTCGGTGTCAGGCACGCAGGGTGCCCGTCGGTCAGTCACGGTCGAGCCTTACCAGGGTAGCTCAATCCGCGCCTGATGAATCGCGTCGTACGGCACACGCCGCCGTTCGCCATCCGGCATTTCTAACTCAATTCCGTCGTCATCTGCGTTCTCAAGATCGGCGACGACGTTCTGTTCATCATCTTCCGTCTCCAATTGGTACCGTACGCGCACCGTCCGGCCAACGTTCTTCACGAACTGTTGGGGCATCGTGATCGGCCGCTTTATGCCGGGTGTCGACACCTCCAACTTGTAGCTTCCGTCCACGACGTCTTCTACATCCAGCAGAAAACCGAGTTCGCGGCTCACAACCGCGAGATCGTCGAGCCCAAGGTCCTTCTCTGCGTCCACATACACTTCCACGACGCGCGTCCCTTTATGACCGCGCACTTCGACGTCGACCAGGAAGTACCCCGTCCCCGCGATGACCTCTTCCGCGAGTTGACGAATCCGCTCCGTCAGGCTGAGATGTTCGGTCGCTGGCATGGAGAAAACCGTTGTATTCTGCAAAAAACGCTCGACCCCAGCACGTGGGGCGAGCGTCTCACGAAAACCGCCGCCGGGTCGAGCGTTGAACGTTCCTGGTGAACGCTGAACCGGGTCGGTCAGCAGGCACGCGACCGGTGGCCGCCGTCCTGCTTGCCCGTTTGGAATGTCGAAACGCACCCCCCTTGGGGATGTTTCTGCAAGAACCGGCGTCTGGCGGGGAAGCGTACGAAGATTGAACGGAGGGCGATGAATGCACGAAGAATGGGCCCCTCGAGCGCGGGAAGCCGTCTTGGCCCGGTCGGCGGCCCGCCTACCGCAGCCTGCGTTAATCCTGTGAAGACCTCCCGTGACAACCGCCCGTACCAGCTCGTACCGCTCCCGTCGGTATCACACGGATCATACCTGTCTGAATGCACGGATCGCTGAATCAGACGAAGGTCGGTCGCCGCTCGGCGTCGGAGGTCTCGGGGTAGTCGACGATGTAGTGCAATCCACGGCTTTCGCGCCGTTGCCGAGCGCACTCGATGATCAGATAACTGACCGCGATCATGTTGCGGAGCTCGCAAAGCGGTCGAGACACGCGGGATTGCTGGTAGAAGGGCTCCGTTTCCTCGTACAGAAGCCGCGTCCTGCGGTGTGCGCGGTCCAGGCGAAGCTCGCTGCGAACGATGCCAACGTAATTGCTCATCACCCGCTGGAGCTCCTCGCGGTTGTGCGTGATGAGGACGTGTTCATCCGGCGGGCGCGTTCCGCTGGCGTCCCACTCCGGAACGCCCTCCTGCACCTGCTCCTGCTTCGCATACGCAACAGACGGTTCGACGGCGCGCTCGCTGAACACGAGTCCTTCCAGCAGCGAATTGCTCGCCAGTCGATTCGCTCCGTGCAGACCGGTGCAGGCTACTTCCCCACTCGCGAACAGTCCGTGGATGCTCGTTCGCCCGACATGATCCGTCTGCACTCCTCCGCACTGGTAGTGCGCTGCTGGCACCACCGGGATGGGCTCGGCGGTCATGTCGATGCCGTGGGACGCACACGTCTCCATGATGTGGGGGAAATGCTCCTCGATCAGCGAGGCCGGACGGTGCGAGATGTCCAGCAGTACGTAATCGTCGCCGCGCTGCTTGAGCTGATCGTCGATGGCGCGGGCCACAATGTCGCGGGGCGCAAGCTCCGCCCGCTCGTCGTAGTCCGGCATAAACCGCTCGCCGGACTGAGTTAAGAGACGCCCGCCCTCGCCGCGCACGGCCTCGGAGATCAAGAAGCTATCCGCATCCGGGTGGTACAGAGACGTGGGATGAAACTGAACGAACTCCATGTTGGACACGCGAGCTTTCGCCCGGTACGCCATCGCAACCCCGTCCCCGGTCGCAACGTCGGGGTTCGTCGTGTGTCGATACACCTGGCCGGACCCACCCGCAGCCAACATGGTCACCCCGGCACGAATCGTCTTGACGTGATCGGCGCCCTCATCGTAGACGTACGCGCCGAAGCAGTGAACATCCGGACGGAGGCGCGTGACGTGCTGCCCGAGGTGGTGCTCGGTGATCAAATCGACGGCGAAGTGGTGCTCCAGCACGTCGATATTGTGATGAGAACGGACGTGCTCGAGCAACGCGTGCTCAACGACGTACCCGGTGGTGTCGGCAGCATGAACGATCCGGTTAGCGGAATGGCCGCCCTCGCGACCCAGGTGGAGGCGGCCGTTTCCGTTGGACGTCGTGAACGTGGCACCGAGTTCGATGAGCTCGCGGACGCGTTCGGGGCCTTCCGTCACCACGAACTCGACCACCTCCGGATCGCACAGGCCGGCGCCGGCAACCATCGTGTCCTTGCGGTGACTGTTCGGCGAGTCGTCATCGTCCATGACGGCCGCAATCCCGCCCTGCGCGTACGTTGTATTTGCCTCGTGAACAACGTCTTTCGTCACGATAGCAACCGAGCCATGCTCCGCAACGCGTCGAGCATAGCTCAGGCCGGCAACGCCGGAGCCGATGACGAGAAAGTCGTAGGACCCCATCTATTCAGGTCGAGATTCGAATGTCGAAATGCGAAATATATCGCTGGACATGAGCAGAACGCCCAGCAGGCGCACCTTCACACGTTCACACCTTCACACCTACACACGTTCAAACCTACACCGGCGACGTATCTCGGTCTTTTTTTCCGGCTGTGAGGTAGGCCTGGATGAACGGCTCAAGGTCGCCGTCCAGTACGCCCTCTGCATCGGAAATCTTCGTTTCCGTCCGGTGGTCGTTGACCATCGTATACGGGTGAAGCACGTACGAGCGGATCTGGCTGCCCCACTCGATGCTTTTCTTCTGACTTTCCACCTTTTCCTTCTCCCGCTCCTGGATCTCACGCTCTTTCTGGTAGATCCGGCTCTTCAGCATCGTCTCGGCGCGGTTCCGGTTCTGCAACTGGCTCCGCTCCTCCGTGCACTCGGCTGTGACCGTGACTTCTTCTCCCGTCGACAGCTCACCATCCCAGATCAGACGAACGCCCGTGGCGACTTTGTTCACATTCTGGCCGCCCTTTCCGCCGGAACGGAACGTCTGGAATTCCATCTCACCGCTACTTAGATCGACTTCGATGGTGTCGTCGATCTCGGGGTAGGCAAACACGCTGGCGAAGGACGTGTGGCGACGACTTTCGGAGTCGAACGGGGAGATGCGAACGAGTCGGTGGACGCCGGACTCGCCTTTCAGGTACCCGTACGCGTAGTCGCCTTCAATGGAGAGCGACGCGCTCTTGATACCCGCTCCTTCCCCCTGCTGATACTCGAGCATCGTGACCTTGAAGCCCTCGTTTTCCGCCCAGCGCATATACATGCGGAGCAGCATCTCCGCCCAGTCCTGGCTCTCGGTACCGCCGGCGCCGGGGTTGATCGTCAGAATCGCATCCCGGACGTCGTCCGGGTCGTCCAGCAGACTTTTCAACTCCATCTGCTCGAGCTTCGCCTTCAGGTCGTCCGCCTCGGTAATGATCTCCTCATCGAGGTCGGCTCCTTCCTCCGACGCGAGCAGCTGGAGCGTCTCGATGTCTTCGGCCTGCTCCTTCAGATCCTCCCAGGCGCCGACCCACTTCTTCTCCCGCGCAATTCGCTTCTCGACCTCCTGCGCGTGGTCCGGATTGTCCCAGAAGCCGGGGTCGACCCGCTCGTGGTTGAGTTCTTCGATGGTCTCCCGACGACCCTGAATGTCGAGGTATCCGCGCAGATCCTCCACGCGCTGGAGCAACTGCTCGATGTCGCTATCTGAGTACTTCTTCATTCGGTTGCCGCAATACGGCGTGATTCTGCAAGAGTCGAGTACGGAGGCACGTTTCTGCGCGGACCGTGGACGCGATCACAATCCACTGGAGGTAGCGTCTGGTTTGTCGCCGGATCGCCGGTGGGGACCGGCAGGCGCCAGCCCGTTCAAGGCACTCCCGAGGGCACCGCCGGCAAGCCCGATCAGGCCGCCAAACAGAAGCGTAAGCGCAACGATCACAGCACCCGGGGTGTTTCCGCCGAGAAGCCCGCCGAGGACCCCAAGCAGGATCGGCGTAGAGTCCGGCGAGGCGGCGTACGACCACGCGAGAATGCCCGCCCAGGGAAGCGCTACCGTCAGGAGACCGGCCATCCAGCCTCGGGAGTCGGCAAGCACGCCAGCCACAACGGCCGGAAGAATCGTCCACTCCCACCCCACCGCGAGGTGGAGGCCGGCGGCAACGGGAGCGGCGAGGGATAGGATTCGAACGAGGGGCACGGGACGGTCGGGGTCGGTGAGCGATGCGTGGGGGGAATGCGCAGCGGTGCCGGCCGCGATGGCACCGGGGAGCATGCGTCTACGCCGCAGTGTTTACAAAGCGCTCGATGCGCTCGAGCGCCTGCTCGATCTGGTCCAGCGACGTTGCGTATGAGCATCGGACGTACCCGGCACCACTCGGGCCAAACGCATCACCCGGGACGCAGGCCACGCCCTCTTCGTGCAGGAGATTTTCAGCGAACGCTTCCGATGTCAGGCCGGTGGACGTAATGTCGGGAAACGCGTAGAAGGCGCCGCGCGGCTCAAACGTGGGTAAACCGATCGCATTCAGGCCGTCCACGATCGTCCTGCGCCGTTCGTCGTATGACTGGCGCATCGTTTCGACGTCATCCTGGCACTCCCGCATGGCCGCGACGGCACCGATCTGGCCGACCGTCGGGGCACTCATCACCATGTACTGGTGCGCTTTGTACATCCCGCGGAGAATGGGCTCTGGGGCACAGGCGTACCCGATGCGCCAGCCGGTCATGGCAAAGTTTTTCGAAAAACCGCCGAGCAGAATGGTTCGGTCACGGAGGCCGTCGACCGACGGCACCGATACGTGCCCTTTTTCTTTGATGTCGCCGTAAATGAGCCGGTCATAGATCTCATCGCTGATTACGATCAGGTCGTGCTCGACGACGAAGTCGGCGATGTCTTTGAGCATCTCTCGCTCAAGGACGGCGCCGGTCGGGTTGTTCGGGTATCCGAGGAAGATCGCCTTCGTGTTCTCGGTCACCTTTTTCTCAAGGTCGGCGGCCGTCACCTGAAAGTTGGTCTCGACACGCGTTGGCACATCCACCACCGTCCCGCCGGCGAAGCGAGCCGTCGGCCCGTACGACACGAAGCAGGGTTCGGGAATCAGTATCTCGTCGCCTGGATCGAGGACAGCCATCATGGCAAGCTGCATGGCTTCGCTGCAGCCAACCGTGACGAGCACCTCCGACTCGACGTCGTACGTCAGGCCGTAGAGGCGATCGAGGTCGCTGGCGATGAGTTCACGGAGTTCACGGAGACCGGCATTCGACGTGTAGCTCGTCTTCCCCTCCTCCAGCGAACGGATGCCGGCATCGATGACCGGGCGGGGCGAGACGAAGTCCGGCTCGCCGATGCCGAGCGAGATCACGTCGTCCATGGTCGCAGCGATCTCAAAGAAGCGCCGGATGCCGCTGGGCGGCGTATTCCGCATGCGGTCGGACAGGTACTTCGAGACGTCGACGGTTGAAGAGGCGGGCATGAGGAGGCGAGAGAATGGAATCGGAACGGGGTCGGCAGCCAGGCGGAGTCAGCGGGGACTCCGACCATGATACGTTATCGTTTGTATACCGAACGGTTCAATGTCGACCGCCCCTCTTGCGATCCGCCGGTTCGCCGGAAGATTTCGGGAGACCGGGGGTTGCTAAGGTTCAGGGTTCAAGGTGCAGGGTTCAGGGGGTTCTACTCGGGTCTATGGGTTCTGGGGTTTGGGGGTTTGGACTCTGGAGGTCGTTATTCGAAGTCCTCAATTTTAAAACCCCGACGATTCAACGACCCAGCGACCCAACGACCCAACGACCCAACGACCCAACGATTCAACGATTCAACGACCCAACGACCCAACGACCCGACGATTCAACGATCCAACGCCCCACTTCTTTCCGAGAATCGCGTCGAATCGGTTGGTGGCGGCATTGAAACTCCGCCGGGCTGCCTCGTACGTTGGACGTGATGTGACAGACCTGCTACCCGTGGAGCCACGGGCTCCGTGGTTCGGGGTCACATCCGAATCCCGCATCGACGCCGCTCATCGACTGGAACCGCTTTTCATTATGGCAGACACCTTTCACAACATCATCGCAGGTGAGGCCACCCCCGCCGCCTCCGGTACGACGTTCAACGACCGGAACCCTGCCGACCGAAACGACGTCATCGGTACGTTTCCATCATCGGGTCCGGCCGACGTTGACCGCGCGGTAGAGGCGGCCCGTGAGGCCTTTTCATCGTGGAGTACGACGCCAGCTCCGAAACGCGGCACCATCCTCCGGCAGATCGGCGATGCGCTGACGGAGCGAAAAACGGAGTTGGCCCGAATCATGACGCGCGAGATGGGCAAGCCGGTGTTCGAAACGAAAGGCGACGTGCAGGAAGCCATCGATACGGCCTACTACGCGGCCAGCGAGACGCGTCGGCTGTTCGGTCACACCGTGCCGAGCGAACTGCCGGATAAGTTCAACATGAGCATCCGCCGCCCCGTTGGGGTCTGCGGCGTGATCACCGCCTGGAATTTCCCGGTGGCGGTCCCGACATGGAAGATCTTCCCGGCGATTGCCAGCGGTAACACGGTGGTGTTCAAGCCCAGCGAGGAGGCCCCACACAGCGCAACGGTCCTCTGCGAGATTCTGTCGGATGCGGGCGTGCCGGACGGCGTCGTAAATCTGATCCATGGCGCCGGTGAGGCCGGGAAAGCGCTGGTCGAACATCCGGATGTCGACGCGATCGGTTTTACCGGCTCCAGCGAGACCGGGAAAGCCATCGGCGCAACCTGTGGACGGCTGAATAAGAAGTACTCGGCCGAAATGGGTGGCAAAAACCCGATGATCGTGATGGAAGACGCCGACCTGGACCTCGCGCTTGAAGGCGTCATCTGGGGCGCGTACGGCACGACCGGGCAGCGCTGCACGGCGACGAGCCGCCTGATCATCCATGAAGACGTCGACGATGCGTTCATCGAGATGATCCAGAACGAAGCCCGTGATCTGACGCTTGGCTCCGGCCTGGAGGATGAGACGGACGTCGGACCCGTAATCAACGAGGCGGCGCTGGAAAAAATCAGCAGGTACATCCAGGAAGGCGTTGACGCCGGCGCCGAACTTCTGTTCGGCGGTGAACGCGCGATGGACGATGCCCTCGCCGACGGGTGCTTCTTCCAGCCGACGCTCTTCCGCGGCGTGGAGCGCGACATGAGCATCTTCCAGGAAGAAATCTTCGGTCCTGTCCTGTCCGTCCACACGATCTCGTCGTACGAAGAGGCAGCCGAGGCGGCGAACGACACCGTCTATGGCCTCTCCTCGTCCATCTACACGAGCAACGTGGCCCGCGCTTTCCGTGCAATGCACGACCTGGAGGCCGGCATCACGTACGTCAATGGTCCGACGATCGGCGCCGAAGCACATATGCCGTTCGGCGGCGTGAAAGACACCGGCAACGGTCATCGCGACGGCGGATGGGAGGTATTTGAGTTTTACACCGAGACGAAGACCGTCTACGTCGACTACTCCGGGCAGCTGCAGAAGGCCCAGATCGACAACGTGGAAGACTGACAAATCCGTCTGTGTCTGAGAGTCATCGCTCCCGGTAGCATACCTGAGGGAGGCGTGCCAGAACGGCGCGTCTCCTTTTTTTAGTAACAGCGGGTATGTCATCGCCCAATGCACCCCGCGCCGCGTTCTTCACTCAAACGGGAGTTCACACCGGATCGTGGTTCCCTGACCCGGGGCGCCGTTGATGGAGAAGCTTGCGCCTATGAGTGTGGCCCGACGCTTCATCGACTTGAGCCCAAGCCCTACATCCCGGTCGCCCATGGAATCGGACGACTTATTGACGTCTGCGGGGATCCCGACCCCGTCGTCGCTTACTTCGAGCACGAGGCGCCCCCCTTCCCGACGCAGGGCCACGGTCACGTTTTCGCATTTCGCATGCTGGAGTGCGTTGTTGACCGCCTCGTACGCTATACGGTAGAGGTGCATGGAGGCCAGGTCGTCCTCGGGTGCTGTTTCTTCCTCCGATCCCTCGAATCGAAAGCGCACTTTATGGCGCTTATCCATCTCGTTGGCGAGAATACGCAGCGCGACAGAAAGGTGGGATTCCTGCAGCGCGACCGGAACAAGCGCATGTGATAAATTTCGCGTCTCATTCGCCGCCTCCTGAATGATGTCAATAATCTGAGTGACTTTCTCCTCAGAAATACTGCGGTCGGGACTTGATGCAAGCGTGCGCAGATTTTGTAGCATCATCGAGGCGCCAGTCAGGCGCGAGGCCAACAAGTCGTGCAGATCTTGACCGATCCGACGCTGCTCACGCTCACTTGCATTAACGACTGCCCGTTCGAGTCGCCGTTGCTCTGTGACGTCAACGAATGTGAGCACGACACCGTCGATCGAGCCCTCTTCTGTCTCGTACGGTCCACATCGAACCAACATCCACCGGTCCTCCCCCTGATGGAGCTCGCGCTCCACAGACGTGCCGGTCTTAACGATCTCCTGCACGTCATCCATCAAATCGGCGTATTCGAATCGCTGGGAGAAATCCGAGAGCGGACGCCCGATGTCCACAGGCCGGATGCTAAAAAGCTCTGTGGCCCGCGGCGTGAAACGCATAATCCGCAGCTGCTTATCCAAAAAGATCATCGCGATGTCGGTCGCGTCCATGAGCGTCTCCAACGCGGTGTTGACCTCTTTGACCTCGTCGACTCGAAGTTTAAGCGCCTGATTTGTCGTTTTCAGTTCTTCGTTTACCGATTGCAACTCTTCTTTGCTCGTCTGCAGCTCTTCGTTTTTCGACTGCAACTCCTCATTCATCGAGAGGAGTTCTTCGTTTGCTGCCTCCATCTCCTCGGCCGTCGCCTCATACTCTTCGCTCGTGTTCTGCAACTGCTCGCGCGTCTGCATGAGAGCACGGTTCAGTTCGGCTTCAAGACTCGATGGTTCAGCACGGTCGGAGGGATCAATCAGAAACCGATCGAACCGGATCCATGCAACCGGCGATTCTCTCCCCGTTTCCCCAACCCGTGGTGGCTCCACAAGCCGAACGACTACCTCAATCTCTGTCGACGCATCATCGTTTATCGACTGAATCGTAAAGTCCGTCTCTCTCTTGCCATGCTTGAACGTCTCGTACAGCGCTCCGCGCAGTTCCACGCGGATCTCGTCCGGGACGCAAGCTAGGATCTTGAGACTGGGCGTACCTCCAGATAACTTCAGAAAACGACCTGCCCCATCAGACAGATGTAAGATTTCGTAATTCTCATTCACGAGAACGCTCGCAACCTGCCGCATGACCAGGTCTCGATGCAATCGATCGACCGTATCCCGGTCGATAGCCTCCTTATGTGCGAACGCGTGACCAATATTCGAGCGTTGATCGAGCGTGGACATCCCCCCAAATCGCGACCAGCGACCGGAAAACAGCGGGATTCGCCTCGGGCGATCGTCTGGCAAAGAACGAGACTTGAAAATGTTGGTCGACTTATCGACGACGGTGAAAAAGTCGGACGTGCGACCGGCCGCTTCGGACCGACCGAGAAATAGATATCCACCTGGACGGAGCCCGTAATGCAGGAGTCGCAATAGATGCTGCTGCATCTTCTGGTTTAGATAGATCAGAAGATTGCGGCAACTGACCAGATCAAGGTTGGAGAACGGCGGATCTTCGAGCACGTTGTGCTCCGCAAACAGAATCATCTCGCGGAGTTTGGGGCGGACGCGATACTGCCCGCCTTCCGATTCGAAGAACTGCTTGAGTCGTTCCTCCCCCACTTCTGACTGGATCGAGAACGGATATACTCCGGCCCGCGCAACGTCCAGTGCACTTGCGTCTACGTCTGTTGCGAAAATCTGAATGTCCGGTGCGGAGTCATGCCGATCCGCCACCTCGCGCAGTAAAATCGCCAGTGAATAGGCCTCCTCCCCCGTCGCGCACCCTGTCACCCACACACGGACGGACTCTCCCGCCTTCTTGTCGCCAAATAGTTCGGGGATGACATCCTTCTCCAGGCGCTCGAACGAATCAGGGTCGCGAAAGAAACTCGTGACGCTAATGAGCAGGTCGCGTCGTAGCGACAGAATCTCATCTTCATCCTGCTCTAAACGCGAGATATACCCCTCAAGCGACTCAATACCGGACAGCTGCATTCGTCTTTCGACGCGTCGCAGCACCATCGACCACTTGTAGTTCGAGAAATCATGATGCGTAGCCGAATAAAGAAGTCGAAAGATCGTATCCAGATCTGAGCTCGAATCGCCAATTTTTTCTTCCGCACGTCCACGTTCGAGCTGGATCTGGTCGAGATTGTCTCCATACGTGCGAAGCGAATCCGCAATTTCCGATGCAGTGCCGACGACGTCCACGAGCCCCGTCGAAAGCGCACTCTGGGGCATACCATCATATTCGGCATCCTGAGGAGCCTGAACCATCGTGACACCACCATACTCACGAATCGACTTGAACCCGATCGTTCCATCCGCTCCCGTCCCAGAAAGCACAACACCGATGGCGTGCTCGTTCAGATCTCTGGCGAGCGAGCGGAAGAACCGGTCGATGGTCGTCGGCGCGTGCGGATCCTCGACATCATGTAGATAAAGGACGTGATTCTGAATCTCCAACCTGCGTCCCGGTGGAATGACATAGACGTGATCGGCTTCGACGGTTTTACCGGACTCGACGGTTTCGACGGGCAGATCGGTGACTTGCCGAAGGATCTCGACGAGATTGCTCTTCACGTCCGGGGACAGATGCAGTATGACAACATAGGCCATGCCAGTCGACGGACGCAGGTGCGCGAAGAGTTGTCGCAGAGCACCGACTCCACCGGCAGACGCCCCAATTCCAACAACCGGGACGACGTCGGAGCCGTCCGATACAGATGCTCCTCTCTTCCCCTGCCGATACGTGCCCCAATATTCCTGTTCTCCGTCATGTACCGGCGAGTCGTTCGTACCCGTCTCGCTGTCCTCCGAACGCGTTGCGTTACCTTCGGACTGGGTCAACCCAGGCGTGACGATCGTGGTGGAATCGGTCATGTCTATCTACGTTTCTATCTACGTTGTGGATGAAGCAAGCCCGTAAACACCGACTTGCAAACCCGATCTACAGGACGAATTCGCTGAAGAGAGCGGAATCGTTTTATCCGAACAGCGCGGGGCCTCCTGTACTGAGCGTCGAGCCGCGTCTGGACCGCCATGCCAGCGCGATCTTCTCGTACAGCAAGCACCCGTTAAGATATCGTAGAGAAGGCACATATTCACCTTTCCAGACGAGCGTAGGGGAAAGAGGCAACGTCTATTGGCATGATTCGGCCCGATGCAGCCACGGGAAATAGCCTTTGGCTGCATTCGTGGTGAACGAACGGACGCGTTGACTGGAGGCCAGACTCGATGGTGACGGCTCAAGCGTCTTCACTGTGTACAGCTTGACATCCCCGGCCATGCCTTTCATTATACTCGTTCTCCCCCAGATGCTCGTTCTACCCCATCTCAGACTCGATCAATTCAATATCAGACTGGCGGAATGAATCATACTGAATCGACTCCTGACCGCGACTGGTTTCTCGCTCTTCTCGTCGATCACGTGAACGAGCACGGCGGGTCTATTCCGCTTACCGTGACCGTAGGTGGAAGCGTGATCACAGGCACGCTCATCGGCGTCGCGGAATACTACAAGCGAACGGCGGACGACCTGGCAGAAGTCTTTCCCTCCCGGGCCGACGCGATCACGGAGACGCTCCAGCAGGCCGGTGCCAATTCCGTAGATGCCGTCAAGCGGCACAAGGAGCAGGTTCGAAAAGGGGAAACGGAGCTGGAAACCCCGCACTTCCTGCACATGCGTGAGGTCCGTTACCTGAGTGCCGGCCTGTCCGCATCCGACAAGCTCTGGCGGGCCCGGATCGATGACATCGCCGGCTTTTCTCTCGGCGAGTCCGTCGCCTGACCAAGCGGCGACCTGCCGGTCCCCCGCCCCGTCGCTCTCGTGTCGAAATGACATCCCGCGAAACAGTGTGGGGAAATCCACCATCCAACCGTGGGTTGTCCCCGTCATCTCCCGGACCCCGGAAAAGGTTCGGTTAAGCCGCCCGTCGATCGTCGTTCGTTCGGATGCGTCGTGCTATGTTCAAACCGCCCTCCGGCTCGGGCTGTGTCCCGGTCGTCCGGTGGGATCCATGCCGTGACTCCCGCCTTCTCCTCACTCCGGACCTCCGATATGAATATCGTCTCTGCTTCCGACGCCCTCTCGGCTGTGACCTCCGGCAATCGCGTCTTCGTACATACAGCCGCCGCAGCGCCGCAGAAGCTTGTTCACGCACTCACCGATCGGGCGCCTGAGCTCGAGGACGTTGAAATCGTCCACCTGCACACGGAAGGAGATGCCCCGTATGCAGCAGAAGAATACGCCGATACGTTCCATACGAATGCGCTCTTCGTCGGCGGCAACGTACGCCAGGCCGTCGCCGAGGGTCGAGCCGACTATATCCCGGTTTTCCTGAGCGAAGTGCCGGCGCTCTTTCGTGATGAAGTCCTGCCGCTGGACGTGGCTCTCCTCCAGGTCTCCCCGCCGGACAAACACGGCTTCTGCTCACTCGGCGTATCCGTTGACGTGTCGCGTGCGGCGCTCGAGATGGCCGACCGGGTGTGCGTTCAGATTAACCCGCAAATGCCCCGCACGCACGGGGATGGATTGATTCACGTGTCGCAGATCGACTACGCCGTGGAATCAGACATGGCGCTGCCGGAGGCACCGAATGCGGTCCTGTCCGACGTGGAAATCCGGATCGGGAAGCACTGCGCCGAACTGGTCGACGACGGCGCCACGCTCCAGATGGGCATCGGCGCCATCCCGGACGCTGTGCTGAAAGCCCTGACCGACCACCGGGACCTTGGCATCCACACGGAGATGTTTTCCGAGGGTGTCATCGATCTTGTGGAGAAAGGCGTCGTAACGGGAGCCAACAAGGCCATCCACCCCGGCAAAATCGTTAGCAGCTTTGCCATGGGAACGCGCCGCCTCTACGACTTCATGGACGACAACCCGCTCGTCCAGATGCTGGACGTCGCCTACGTGAATGACACGGCGGTCATCCGCCGCAATCCGCGTGTGACGGCGATCAACTCGGCCGTTGAGGTCGACCTCACCGGGCAGGTGTGCGCGGACTCGATCGGGACGTATCAGTACAGCGGGGTCGGCGGGCAGATGGACTTCATCCGCGGTGCCTCCCTGTCGGAGGGCGGCAAACCAATCATCGCTCTTCCCTCGACGACCCGGAAAGGCATCTCGCGAATCGTCCCCTTCCTGAAAAAAGGCGCAGGCGTCGTGACGACGCGCGCCCACGTCCACTACATCGTCACCGAATACGGTGTGGCAAGTCTCTACGGCAAGAACCTTCGGGAACGCGCCGAGGCTCTGATCGCCATCGCGCATCCGGATCATCGCGAAACGCTCCGTGAAGCAGCCTACGAGCGCTTCAACGTGCTGGCCACAACCTGACGCCCGATACACGATCATCCACACCCGCCGTCGAGGCGGGAAATAAGGAAACCGGCTCTCTCATCCATCGACGGGGAGCCGGTTTTCTTCTGCGGCAACACATATGCGGGGTGCCAACGTTTCTGGGCCAAACCAGAGACGCGCACGGCCTGTTCGGTCAGCAGCGATTACCGGGAGTGGACACGGTCCCGGCGGGCGATACCTTCTTCCCATGCGGCGGTTTTCACCGCCTCGGCGACGCGGTTCACGACGTGCTGGTCGAACACGCTCGGAATCACGTAGTCCGACGTCAGGCTGTCCTCCGCGATGGTATCGGCCACGGCGTGTGCAGCAGCGATCTTCATCCCGTCGGTGACGTCGGTCGCACGGCAATCCAGCACGCCCTTGAACAGCCCCGGAAAGCAGAGCACGTTGTTAATCTGGTTCGGATAGTCGCTCCGTCCCGTCGCCATCACAGCCACATGCGGATACGCCACCTCCGGCATGATTTCCGGACGCGGATTGGCCATCGCAAATACGATGGGATCCCGATTCATCCGCTGCAGATCTTCGATCCCGATGACATCCGGGCCAGACAGGCCGATGAACACATCGGCCCCCTCCATCACCTCCGACAGCGAGCCGGTCTCCCCGTTCGGGTTCGTGACCCGGGCGTACGCGCGCTTGGCCTCATCGAGGTCTTTCCGGCCGTTGTGCACGGCACCCTGACGGTCGACACCGACGATGTTGCCGACGCCCATTTCGTCCAGCATATGGGTGACGGCGGTACCCGCCGCTCCGATGCCCACGATCACGACCTTGAGGTCCTCGAGATCCTTGTCAACGATCTTCAGCGAGTTCAGAAGCGCAGCCACGGCAACAACGGCCGTTCCGTGCTGATCGTCGTGAAAGACCGGGATGTCGAGACGCTCTTTCAGGCGCCGTTCGATCTCGAAGCAGCGGGGTGCCGCGATATCCTCCAGGTTGATCGCCCCGAAGACGGGCGCCATGCGGGCGACGGTTTCCACGAAGGCATCCACGTCGGTTTCATCGACACAGAGAGGAAAGCCGTTGACCCCGGCGAATTCCCGAAGCAGCTGGGCCTTCCCCTCCATTACGGGGATGGCTGCCTTGGGCCCGATGTCGCCCAGACCGAGGACGGCGGTACCGTCGGACACCACGGCGACCGTGTTGCTCTTGATCGTGAGCCGGTGCGCATCCTCCGGGTTGTCCGCAATCGACTCGCACACCCGGGCGACGCCCGGCGTATAGGCCATGGACAACTGGTCGCGGTTCGTGAGCGGCGTTTTGCTCTTAACGTCCAGCTTCCCGCCGAGATGCATCAGAAACGTGCGGTCGGAGACGTTCTGGACGGTCACGCCGTCAATCGAACGGATCTCGTGCACAATCTCCCGAGCGTGGTCGACGGACCGCGCATTAATGGTGATGTCACGGACCATCACGTTCTCATTGGCTCGGACGATATCGATCGCCCCGATGTTGCCGCCGCGTGCGCCGATGGCAGAGGTCACCTCGGCAAGCATGCCCGGACGGTTGGTAATGTCCAGGCGAAGCGTGACGGAGTTGCTGGCGCTGGGGAGATAATCGGGAATGTCGTCCATGAAGGCGTTGAGTCCGTGAAGAGGACGTAGATCCCACCTCGCGTGAGGGGGTAGCTACGATGGAAAAGGGCAAAGCAATTGTCGCCGATATGATTTTGACCGTATTCCGGTCTCCGGCGACACGAACAGTGCGATGGGTGAGACCGGACGCTGTTCGCGAATGCAGGATGAAAGCCGATGGGTAAACCGAATCTTTTCATCCGTCGGCTGTGCCCACCGGTGCATAGAACATGCCGATGCGAAGGCAACGAGGGTGGTGTCTGTGAACCTCGGGTCAACAACCCGGGCAGGGCATCGCAACTATCGGTACACCCAACAGAAAACGGGCGACCCCCGGTGTGGAGATCGCCCGTCTGCATCCGTTCCAGCGTGACAGGGACATGCACATGCCCCGCCTGATGCGCTGTATTTGTACTACGCCTTCTCGTCGAGTTCGGCGAGCGCGGCTTCGATGTCCTCGGCATAGGCATCGCCGATGCCGCTGATCTCGGTGAAGTCATCCGCATACTCGCGGAGGTCGGAGATCGACATCACGCCGGCGTTCTCGAGACGTCCCACCTGGGGAAAGCCGTCCGGGAATCCGGACGTTTCATCGAATGTGGAAGACGCTTCTGCCGCCTCTTCGCCTGCCTCTTCCGCTTCGGCTACGTCGAGCGCATCATCTTCTGCGGCCGCTTCGTCTGCCTGCGCTTCGTCTGCCTGCGCTTCGTCTGCTTCCGCATCGTCTTCGGCTTCCTCGGTAGCCTGCTGAGCAGCCGCTTTCTTCGCGGCGGCTTTCTCCGCGGCCTGCTGGTCGGCGTCGCCACGACGTTCCGCTTCCTGCATCTGCGCCTTGAGATCGGCGAGACCGGAGAGTTCGCCAAGCGTCGTCGGTCCGGAGGTCGAGTCGTCGCCCGAGTCATCCTGGTACTGCTGGACGCTGCGGCGCTCCTCTTGCTTCTTCTTGCGCTCCTCGCGGCGTTCGGCTTCGCGCTCCTGGTGTGCCTCCTGCCGGTCTTTCGCGGTCTCGCTGAGGACGATGTCCTTGCGGGACTTGTCGAACCGGATGACGCGCAGCTCGAGTTCGTCGCCCTGCGCGTAGTGGCTCTGAAAGTCGCGGGGGCCGTTCTTCAGCTCACTGCCCGGAACGAACGCTTCGACGTCGAGCGGAAGCTCCACGACGAGGCCTTTGTCCTCCACGCGGACGACTTCGGCTTCCGTGTCGCTGCCCTCGCTGTAGGCGTCGGCGAACTGATCCCACGGATTCGTCTTGACCTGCTTGTGGCCGAGTGAAATACGCCGGCGTTCCTCGTCGATGTTGAGGATAACGACGTCGAGGTCCTGCCCCTTATTAATCATGTCGCCGGGGTGCCGGACTTTCTTCGTCCACGACAGATCCGAGATGTGGACCAGGCCGTCAATGCCGGGCTCAATCTCAACGAAGACACCGAAGTTGGTGATGTTGCGCACCGTTCCGGTGAGCACCGTGCCGGCGGGATAGCGATCGGAGATGCCGTCCCATGGATCCGGCTGGAGCTGCTTCATACCGAGGGAGATCTTCTTCTCCTCCTCGTCGATATTCAGGATCTTGACGTCCACGAGCTGTCCGAGCGAAACCATCTGGCTCGGATGCTTGATGTGACGCGTCCAGCTCATTTCGCTAATGTGGACGAGTCCCTCGATGCCCTTCTCCAGCTCCACGAAGGCGCCGTAGTTGGTAATCGAGACGACCTTTCCTTCAACCGTTTCGTCCTGGTCGTACTTCTCACTGATGTTATCCCACGGGTGCGGCTGGAGCTGCTTGAGGCCGAGCGAAATACGCTGACGCTCTTCCTCGTAGTCCAGAACCACAACCTCGATTTCCTCGTCGAGATCGACGATCTCGCTCGGGTGCGAGACGCGTCCCCAGGAGAGGTCCGTGATATGCAGCAGGCCGTCAACACCACCGAGATCGATGAAGACGCCGAAGTCGACGATGTTCTTGACCGTGCCGCGAAGCACCTGACCGACCTCAAGCTGCTCGAGAATCTGCTGGCGCTGCTCCTCCAGCTCTTCCTCGATGAGCTCGCGGTGCGAAACAACGATGTTCTCGTTCGACGGATTAAGTTTAACGATCTTAAACTCCATCCGCTTGTCCAGGTACGCGTCAAAATCGCGCACCGGACGTGCGTCGATCTGCGAACCCGGGAGGAACGCCTCCAGATCATCGAACAGTTCGACAATCATGCCGCCCTTGATTCGGCGGACGATCGTTCCTTCGATAATTTCTTCGTTCTCGTAGATCTCTTCAATTCGCTGCCAGCGGCGAACCTTGTCGGCCTTCGCCTTCGACAGGACCAGCTGTCCGTCACGATCTTCCTTCCGCTCGAGATAGACCTCAACAGTGTCACCCGGCTTCAGCTTCCGCGAGAACTCATCCGCGTTGATGATGCCGTCGCTCTTGTACCCGATGTCAATGACGACATCATCGTCGGATACTTTGAGAACGCGCCCCTCGACGATATCCTCTTCACGGACATCAATCGACGTCTGATCAATGAGCTGCCGGAACTGGCTGTATACGGGGTCCTCCTCGCGCTCCCGTTCTTCGGCTTCCAGCTCATCCAGCGAGACGGTCCGACCGAACATCTCGCCGGTGAAGCCCTGCGCCTCCTCCGTGCGCTCGAGCTCGTCCAGAGTCACGGTCTGACCCGGCTCCTTCGTATCAACGAAGTCAATGTCGGCATCGTCGCCTGACGGAATTGCGAAATCCTGAGCGGCGGCTTCGACGGCCTCCTCCAGGATCCGGTGGACCGGACCCACTGGCTCGGGATCCTCTTCGACCTCTTCAGCGGCTTCCGTGTCGGCGGCTTCCGTGTCGGCGGCTTCCGTGTCGGCGGCTTCCGTATCGGCGGCTTCCGTATCGGCGACGCCTCCTTCTACAGCGTCTTCCGCGGGAACCTCCTCCGCCGTTGCGGCGGGTGCGCCGTCCCCTTCCACATCTGCAGCCGGAGCATCGGCGTCGGTCGCAGCAGAGGCTTCCTCGGTTCCCGCCTCCGCTTCCGTCGCGGTCTCGGTTACCGGAGCAGCTTCCGTCTCTTCAGTTGTAGCGGTTTTCTCTTGGTTTTCTGCCATATAGGTTGGTGCGGGATCCGTGCTCGACATCGGTAACGGACGCGTCATTGCATCCGGACGCCGGGCGGGAGACCCCTACAATTCTGGTGCGTTTGTACTTGACGGCGCCTGGTGCTCCATCAAGGACGTTCGTAACGAATAGTGTGTAGGTAGCCGACACCGAAGCGCCTGCAGACCAGGGCTTTCTACGCTCCGACGTTGAGTCGGGCGGCACCGGGCGATCGGGTCGCCGGTCGCGCACGTAGTGACGGCTGGCTTTTCGGGTCGGAATCATGTTGTATTGCGCGAGGCAATCGACGTTCCCCGTTTTTCGGCGAGTTCGCGAAGGGCCCGTGAGTTTCAACCGGCGAACCATCGGTTGCGTGATGCTCCCTCGACAGAGACGATAATCGACGGACGCGATAGTCGACAAATGCTAAGGAAGGACGTGATATGGCCGGTCGGTCATCGGGCCCGGACGAACCTCTCCGAACAACGGATGGCCCCGCCATTCAGCGAGCCTCCACGACAAGACAGGACAGCTTCAACCGATTCGTTCTCAAAGAAACAGACGCGTTGGAGACTCGGGGTTATCGCTGAAGGTGAACGTCCCTCCCATGGCACTCACTCGAGGTGCGATCGAGAGACTCGGCGTAGCGCGTAGACGACGCGCGGGGATGATAAAACGCTCACGGCGATCCTACGGTGACGGCTCACACTCACGCTGTTTCCGCGCGAGCTTCTGCCACGCGGTCGACGACGAAGTCGACCTGCTCATCGATCGTCTGCGTTGTCGTATCCAGTTCAAGCGCGTCTTCGGCGCGCGTCAACGGGGCGATGTCGCGATTCCGATCCGCCTGGTCCCGCTCCTCGATTTCGTGGAGAACCTCTTCAAACGTGGCGTCCTCACCCTGGCGGTGATACTGCTCGAGCCGCCGTCGCGCCCGCTCCCGGGCGTCGGCCACCATGAAGATTTTAACGTCCGCATTCGGAAAAACAACCGTCCCGGTGTCGCGGCCGTCCACGACGATCCCGCCGTGCTTCTCAGCCTGCTCGCGCCCGACGCGACGCTGCGTGTCGAGGAGTTTGTCGCGGACGCTGCGCAGAGCGCTGATCTGGCTGGCCATGTTGCCAACAGTAACGGTGCGGATCGCTCCCGAAACATCATCCCCGTTCAGGAACACACGCATCTCACTCTCCTGGTAGCGGACGTTCACGTGAACGTCCGGGAGGAGCGCTTGCGCGGCGTCGGCCGTTGCTTCCGCGTCGTTGCGGAGAAAAGCGAGGGCAATCGCCCGATACATCGCACCGGTATCGAGATACACGAAGCCGAGCCGCCGGGCCACGGCACGAGCGGTCGTACTTTTCCCGGACCCGGCGGGCCCGTCGATGGTGACGATCACGATGAACTGAAGAGCTTCGTGAGAGATCAGCGGAGAGGTGAACCGCCGTGGGCGGTCCGAAGGCAGACGGAGAACGCGTTGAAGCCGAAGCGGCTAACTGACCCGGCGCGATCGATCGGGCGCAGGAGCGACAAGGCATGCCGAACGGCCCGTGTGCAAACAACGCAGCTACCGGTCGACGGTCTCGCTATTGACGTCCTCGTTGACGATCATGATTTCGTTGGGATACCGGATCGGGCCGATCGCGGTCTGGATCGTCGGACGGGCGCGGAGCTTCACGTTGGTCGGCTCACCCTCCCCACCAAGCGCCAGCGCGAGGTTTACGATCTCCCGTAGATTACCGTCGAAGAAATCGACAAGGTCAAGCTCCATAGAGATTGGAATGTCCGTGGGCTCGCCCGGCGGAATCACAACTTCCCGATCAAACTTCCCGGCAATCGTCTCTTTGTCATCGAGGAAGAGACGCCAGTCGAGTTCCGTAAGACGGGCGTTTTGCCCGTTCTCGGACGGGTTTTGAGCGGCCACATGTACGGTGAAGGCGAGCGGCATTTGTCCGTCCGCGATGGCCGAGCTCAGCCGGAGCATGTCGGCAGCTCCGATGTCATCGTAGCTATCAACGTTCCGAAGAGAGACGCCGGCCAGCCGAGCGTCACTCACGCGGTCGAGGCGAAAATCGACCTGGCGGAGGTTGCTAACCTCACGCAGCGTTTGACAGCCGGACATGAGCAAAGCGATCATCAAACCCAGGCCCGCGATGATAGCGGCTACCGGTATCCGCTTGCGCAAATCTTTCATCAGGAGGAGATATATCGTATGCTGAAAAGGCGGCAGAGTCCGTCCATGCGGCTCTGTCAACTTTACGTCGCCCGTGCCCACCCGCGAGCGCCGTCGTGGTTTCGCCGCTTCACAAAAACCGCGCAAGCGGAATCGGCACGACGGCCGCAGATGCGGCGTTCATGACGATAGGCATCTGGGCGTCCATCCACCCGTGCCCGCTACGCACACATCCCCACACCTGTGCATTCCGACTGTATGCAGAAGCTGTCGCCCGCGGACATACCGCGCCTCTCCCCATCCGACGCCCGTTCGGCCGACGCCCATCCGGTGTCGGTCATCGTTCACAACGTGCGTTCCATCTACAACGTCGGCTCCATGTTTCGAACTGCCGACGGGGGACGCGTGGAGCATATGTATCTGACGGGGTATACCGGGACGCCGGATCACAAGGACCTGCACAAGACCGCGCTCGGCGCGCAGGATGTCGTCCCGTGGTCATCGCACGAGAATGCCAGCGCGGTGGTAGACGACCTTCGCGCTCGCGGCTACACCATCGGCGTCCTCGAGATCACCGACCAGCCGACGCACCCCGCCGAAACCGCGGCGTCGGCCTTTCCGCTTGCTGTGGTGGTTGGAAATGAGGTGACAGGGGTCGACGACGACCTTGTGGCGGCGGCGGATCTTGCGCTCGAGGTCCCGCAGTATGGAATGAAGCACTCGCTGAATGTCGGCGTTGCGTTCGGAATCGCGCTATCGCACCTGATCCGCCGGTATCGGCAGCTTCATGACCTGCCGGATGAAGCCGGCCCGATCACAACAAGGACAGAACTTCCGAATCCCCCCGCTGACGGTACCTGAACCCGTTGCGTCGGCAAGTAGGGCGATCGGCGAACCGTCTTTCGTCCTCCTTGATCATGTGGCGTCTGGTCATGTGGCGTAATATATACAGCGTCCGTCGACGCCGATGCGTATGTTTGCCGGCGGAACCGAATCCTGCCGGTCCCCGTGCCGCCGAATGAAGTGCCTCCCTCCTTGTCCCACCCGCTTCTATCATGAGTCAGCCCCTTGATGACCGGTCCGACATTGGAAAGGCCCCGGACCTTTCCTTCAACGACGACTTTCCGACCGTTTCTACGGAGGCCTGGAAGAAGAAGATCGAGGCTGACCTGCGCGGAAAGCCGTTGGAGCATCTCAACTGGGCGTCTGTCGACGGCGTGACCCTCCGGCCGTTCTACCGGGAGGAAGATCTTGAGGCGTTCGATCATATCGCCGGAATGGCAGACGGGCTTTGCCTCGCCTCGGAGCGCCCGGCTCATGTTACGGCATCGCACGCCTCCGCCGGCAACGCCTGGGCCATCCGCCAGGACATTGCCGATTCCCGACCGGAAGAAGCAGCCCGCCGGGCGGAACGAGCCGTTGCAGGCGGCGCAGAAGAGATTGGCCTTCAGCTTTATTCGCCTCCCCTGCCCGACCATAGGTCGTCCGGAACCAACGGCATTCGGATCGCATCCGCGGATGACATTGCCACAGTGCTCGCCCCGCTGGACGCCGCCTGCACGGCGATCCACCTGTGCGGCGGACCGCTTGCCGCGGTCGTCGTGCCAGACCTCCTGTCCTGTGCCCGTACACAGGGCACGGACGAAGAAATCAAGGGCAGCGTCGGCTTCGACCCGATCGGCAGCCTGGCAACCGGCCACATGGCCGACCCAACGCTGGCTTTCCGTCTCGCAGTCGATACGATCGAAGCGAGCGCCGACGCGTCCGGATTGCGCACGCTGATGGTGGATGCCCGGCCCTATCACGACGCCGGGGCATCAGCCGTGCAGGAGTTGGCGTACACCATCGCCGCCCTGTCGGAATCGCTGGATCAGGTCACGGAACGGGGCGTCGAGCTCGCGGAGGCCATTCGCCGGCTTCATGTCGCCGTGCCGGTCGACACGTCGTACTTCATCGAAATCGGCAAGCTTCGCGCGCTGCGGCTCCTCGCGACGAAGGTGGTGAACACGTTCGCCAAAGCATCAGGCAACGCATCAACTGTCGACCCGTCCGATCTTCACCTTCAGGCGCACACGTCCCGACGGACGCAGACGGTCTACGGAGCCCACGTCAACATGCTGCGGGGCACGACCGAGGGGGCCGCGGCCGTCATCGGCGGGTGCGACGTTCTCACCATCGCACCGTTCGATGAGGCATTCAGCCAGCCGTCCGACTTTTCAGCACGCCTCTCACGCAACACGCAACTCATCCTCCGGCACGAGAGCCACCTCGATCAGGTGGCCGACCCGGCAGCCGGGTCGTACTATATAGAGGCAGTGACCGACGCCCTCATCAACGAGGCGTGGCCGCTGTTTCAGTCCATTGAAGACAACGGAGGCCTGCTGACCGCTATGGCCGCGGGAACGGTGGCGGCTGACATCAAGGAGGTTCGTAACGAGCGCCGTGCCCGCCTGAACCGTCGCGGGCACGTCCTCGTCGGCACCACCCATTATCCCGACACCGCTGAGGACCGCCTGTCCGATGTGAACACGAGGGGTCCAGGCATACCGGACGGAATCTCGCCGGCGCCCGATGCCGACCAATCGGACACAGACGGCACCCCGATTCCAGCGGTTTCCGCCGCCTCGGTGCTGTCGCCGCTCCGGGAGGCGTGGACGGACGGAGGACGCCTGCGGGACATCGTCGCCTCTCTGGCGGCCCCGCCGGCCGGCGGGGATCCTCATGTAGCAGCCCTACCCTCCGTGCGCCTGAGTCGCCCGTTCGAACGGTTGCGACTCCGGGTCGAGGCGTACACGGATCGAACCGGCCGACGCCCGACCGCCCTCCTCGCACCTGTCGGACCGGCCCGGTATCGCAGTGCCCGGGCGACCTTTGCCCAGAACTTCCTCGGGGTCGCCGGCCTCCGCATCGTGTCGCCGCTATCCTTCGACGACGCGGACGCCGCGGCGACCGCCGCCGTGGATGAGGGCGCCGATGTCGTCGTCGCCTGCAGCAGCGACGAAACGTACGCCGAGTTCGTCCCCGATCTGCGCGCCGCGCTCGACGCGGCCGATTCCCGCGCCCTGCTGGTTGTCGCAGGCACCCGCGATGACCTGGATCCCGCCGTTCGGTCAAACGCTGATACATTCGTTCACCGGCGGGCTCCCCTGCTCGACACCCTTGAGTCCGTCGTCCAGGATCTCGGCATTGACCCGTCTGCCTGACTCTATCTCGTCGCCCCGACTGCCTCCGCCGATCTAACCCGTCCGCCATGCGACCCGATTTTTCGTCCGTCGACGCCCCGTCCGCCAGCTCCCACATCAACGGGTCTCCATCCGTTTCCGAGAATGCCTGGCGTACGCCGGAGCAGATCGATGTATCTGCCACCTACGACGCTACCTCCCTCGACGGCCTCGACCACCTGCAGTACGCAGCCGGACTCCCGCCGTATCTTCGGGGCCCGTACAGCACGATGTACAACTTCCGTCCTTGGACGATTCGGCAGTATGCCGGCTTCTCGACGGCTGAGGAATCCAATGCCTTCTATCGGAAAGCGCTCGCCAGCGGCCAGAAAGGGCTGTCCGTTGCCTTCGATCTGGCCACGCACCGCGGGTACGACTCCGACCACGAGCGTGTGCGCGGGGACGTCGGCAAGGCCGGTGTCGCCGTCGATACCGTGGAAGACATGAAGACGCTCTTCGACGGGATTCCGCTGGACGAAATGTCGGTCTCGATGACGATGAACGGGGCGGTGCTGCCCGTGATGGCGTTCTACATCGTCGCGGCCGAAGAACAGGGGGGGTCGCATGAGCAACTGAGCGGCACCATACAGAACGACATCCTGAAGGAGTTCATGGTGCGGAATACGTACATTTACCCGCCCGGGCCGTCGATGCGCATTATCGGGGACATCTTCGCCTACTGCAGCCGCGAGATGCCACGTTTCAACGCCATCAGTGTGAGCGGCTACCACATGCACGAGGCCGGCGCCCCGGCCGACATTGAACTGGCCTACACGCTGGCCGATGGGCTGGAGTACCTCCGTACGGGCATCGAGGCCGGTCTTGACGTGGATGATTTTGCCCCGCGCGTGTCCTTCTTCTGGGCGATCGGCATGAACCACTTCATGGAAATCGCGAAGATGCGCGCAGGCCGCATGCTGTGGGCGAAGCTGGTCAAGCGCTTCGATCCGGAAAACCCGAAGTCGATGGCGCTGCGGACGCACTGTCAGACGTCGGGGTACAGCCTGGCCGAGCAGGACCCCTACAACAATGTCGTGCGCACGACCGTCGAGGCGCTGGCTGCCGGACTCGGCCACACCCAGTCGCTGCACACCAACGCCCTGGACGAAGCCATTGCCCTGCCGAGTGAATTCGCCGCTCGCATCGCCCGCAATACGCAGCTATACCTGCAGGAGGAGACGGACATCACGCGGGCGATCGACCCCTGGGCAGGATCCTACTATGTGGAAAAGCTGACCGATGACCTCGCCCGTCGCGCCTGGGCACTCATTCAGGAGGTCGAGGACGAGGGCGGCATGACGCGAGCGATCGAGCAGGGACTACCCAAGCTACGCATTGAGGAGGCTGCAGCCCGCAAACAGGCGCGCATCGACACCGGCAAGGAAACGGTCGTAGGTGTGAACCGCTTTCGGACCGCGGACGAAGAGCCGATCGACACGCTCGAGATCGACAACGAGGAGGTGCGCCGCCAGCAGGTCCGGCAGCTGGAGCGCATACGTGAGGAGCGTGACGAGGCCGCCGTCCGGAATGCGCTCGGGGCCGTCACGAAAGCGGCAGAGACCGGCGACGGGAATCTCCTTCAGCGGGCGGTTCAGGCCGCACGCCACCGGGCGACGTTAGGCGAAATCTCCGATGCCATGGAGAACGTCTTCGGTCGCCACACCGCGCAGACGCAGACGGTGACCGGCGTGTACGCTGCTGAGGCGGGCGCAGACGATTCGTTCGAGGAGGCCCGACACAAAGCCGATCGCTTTGCGGAAATAGCGGGCCGCAGACCTCGTATCATGGTTGCCAAGATGGGTCAGGATGGACACGACCGGGGCGCGAAGGTCATCGCAACATCCTTCGCCGACCTCGGCTTTGACGTCGATGTCGGTCCTCTCTTCCAGACGCCGAAGGAGGCCGCATGCCAGGCCGTGGAGAACGACGTTCACATCCTCGGGATCTCCAGTCTCGCCGGCGGGCATAAAACTCTGGTTCCGGAGGTGATCGACGCGCTTCGCGACTTCGGCCGTGACGACATTCTCGTCATCGTGGGCGGCGTGATTCCGCACCAGGATTACGACTTCCTCTACAACCGGGGCGTCACCGGCGTCTTCGGGCCGGGAACCGTCATTTCCGAAGCGGCCGCGCAGATTCTGGATGTCATGATCGACCGGGAGAGCGAGGAACCGATCGAAAACGCCGGATAGCCTTTCATCGTGCGATCGCCCTCGAACACGTCGAGCACCACGAGGCGACCATCGATCCAGACGACGGCACCCCTGGGTTCGTCGCATCCTCCGGGAATCCCCGCTGGAGGAAAGCATTGATGGCCCGCTTGTCCGTGTGTCACGACAACGGGACGATCGACCTCCTCTCTGGGATTTTCCCTCCCCATCCTCTTCATCGACTGGCTGGCCCGTATGGCCCCATCGAACCTGAATCCGAATCTGTCTGCCTCAACCGGGCCGTCGCAGCGGCTGAGCCCGGACGCCTATGTGAATGGCGTCCTGAGCGGCGACCGGATGGTGCTCAGCCGGGCCATCACGTTGATTGAAAGCACGCGCGACCGGGATCGGCGCCTGGCGCGCGAGGTCCTGAATCGACTGCTTCCTCAGGCCGGGGGCTCCGTCCGCGTAGGAATTACGGGCGTACCCGGTGCGGGGAAATCCACGTTTATTGAGACGCTCGGGATGCGCCTGGTCGACAACGACGGACGCCTGGCCGTGCTCGCCATCGACCCCAGTAGCGAGCGGACGCATGGCAGCATTCTCGGGGATAAGACACGGATGGCGAGACTCGCGCAAGACGAGCACGTCTATATCCGCCCCTCCCCGACGAGCGGCTCGCTCGGGGGCGTCGCCCGGAAAACACGCGAGACGATCATGCTCTGCGAGGCAGCCGGTTACGACACCATCTTCGTCGAAACCGTCGGCGTCGGGCAGTCCGAAATCACTGTGCACTCCATGGTAGACGTTTTTCTCCTTCTCGGCATCGCCGGTGCCGGCGACGAACTGCAGGGGATCAAGCGCGGAATTGTCGAAATGGCTGACATCATCGCCATCAACAAGGCCGACGGCGAGAACGTCCGACCGGCAGAACGGGCCCGGCGGCAGTACGCGAACGCACTGGACCTATTCCCGCCGACGGAGTCTGGCTGGGTGCCGCCGGTCCTCACCTGCTCCGCAGAAACCGGCGCAGGCATCGATGAGGTCTGGCAGGCCGTTCAAGAGTACGTTCATCAGGCGCGGTCGAGCGGATATTTCGAGACGCAGCGGCGACGCCAGGCCCGCTACTGGATGCGACAAACGATCGAACACCGACTGATGGAAGACTTTTTCGGCCACGAGTGCGTGCGGAGCCAGATCGATGACATCGAACAGCACGTACTGGAGGGGCAACTCAGTTCGTTTGCCGCCGCAGACCAGTTGCTCGAGGCCTACCTGGGTGCGAAACGAAAGGACGAAAACGATTGACGAATCCCATCACACGAGACCATCCGGCCCGATCCACGGCTTCCGTCACAGGACGATGGAACGCCGTGTTAACATTAGCATAATATAAAGAAATCGAGGACGTTCCGATTGGATCGATCCTCGTGACACGATGCGCGATGTATGTTGAGGTGCCGCCATGCTGAGATCTACCACGTTCACGATTCTACTATTGGCTTGCTTTCTACTCCTCGGCGGGTGCACGTCGACGCAGCAGACGGCCGCTCGAGGCAACTCAAACGAGGTCCTGGGCACCTGGAAGTATCGCGCCATGGCGGGATCGGACGTTCTGGATGAAGGCGTCATTCGCATTTCTATGGTGCAGGGCCGGCTGCAGGGAACGCTGCGCGACCGGCGCATCGGCACCGTGCCGGTCGACGTCAGCTACCGAGGGCAACGACTTGAGCTGGATCTGGACGAGATTCGGATTTACGGTCGCGTCCAGAACGACGAGTATACCGCGTACTACGAACGGCCGATCTGGGACGTCACCACGTCACAGAATTTCCGCCATCGCGGCTCCTCCGATCGAATCAACGGTTCCCTCTCTGCACGGCGTGTGCACAGCACCGGCTACTACGAACCGAACGTTGATCTTGGCTGCGACCCGCTGACGATCGAAGCCGAGAAGCACTGCCGATAGCGACACACCGGACATCGCCCGAGTCGTCGGGCCTCCATGCTCCTTCCTCGATCCGCCGGGCCTGTCCCCCGGCGGATCATTTTTTTACGCGTTCGTACAACACGCTCACCACTGGCGGCGTACGTCTATGCCGTCAAGGAATTGTCCATCGACCGCTTGTTTCACCGAAGGTGCCGCCCGCAGTGACCGACTCGAACGCTCCCGCCTCGGAGCCCAGAAACTACATTCGCGACATCATTGACGAAGACCTGAAGCAGGGCCGCCATGGCGACCGGGTTGTGACACGCTTCCCCCCGGAGCCGAACGGGTATCTCCACATTGGTCACGCCAAATCGATCGTGCTCAACTTCGGTATCAAGCGGGACTACGCGGATCGGGCCGACACGCGTTGCCACCTTCGGTTTGACGACACGAACCCGGAGACGGAGTCGGTGGAGTATGTCGAGTCCATCAAGGAGGCCGTACGCTGGCTCGGTTACGACTGGGACGAGCATCTCTATCATGCGTCGGACTACTTCGAGCAGTTCTACGACTTCGCCGTTGTGCTCATTGAGAAAGGTCTGGCGTACGTCGACAGCCTCGACGAGGCCGAAATCCGCGAATATCGGGGCACGGTCAATGAACCCGGCAAAGAGTCGCCATATCGCGACCGGTCCGTTGAGGAGAATCTCGCTCTTTTCCGCCGCATGCGTGAGGGCGAGTTTGAGGACGGGGAGCACGTTCTCCGGGCGAAGATCGACATGGCGTCGCCGCACATGATCATGCGCGACCCGCTCCTCTTTCGCATCAAGCACGCGCATCATTACCGGCGGGGAGATACGTGGTGCATTTATCCGATGTACGACTTCGCCCATCCCCTCGAGGACGCCATTGAAGACGTCACACACTCGCTCTGCACCCTCGAGTTCGACAACAACCGCCGGGTGTACGACTGGGTGCTCGAAAACTGCCTCGACCCCGATGACGTCGACAACCGGCCGCACCAGTACGAGTTTGCGCGGCTGAACCTGACGTACACGGTCATGAGCAAGCGCAAGCTGCTCCAGCTCGTGGAAGAAGGCCAAGTCGATGGATGGGACGATCCGCGACTGCCTACCATCTTCGGGATGCGACGTCGCGGCATCACGCCGGACGCCATCAAGACGTTCTGCCGGGACGTCGGCGTCACCCGGACGGAGAGCCGCGTCGAGATTGCTCAGTTCGAGCACGCCATTCGGGACGACCTAAATGAAAAGGCTCCGCGTGTGATGGCGGTGCTCGACCCGCTTAAGGTCGTCGTCACAAACATGGACGAGGGGACCGAGCACCTGGAGGCAAACCACTGGCCGCGCGACATCGACCGCGAGCAGATGCGACCGGTCCCCTTCTCGAAGGAATTGTACATCGAGCGAGACGACTTCCGGGAAGATCCGCCGGACGACTTCATCCGCCTCGCACCAGGCCGGGAGGTGCGCCTGCGCTACGGCTACTTTTTCACGTGCGAGGAGGTCGTCCACGCAGCGGACGGCTCGGTCGCTGAACTCCGCGGGACGATTGATCCAGAGACACGAGACGGGACCGCCCCCGACGGCCGTTCGCCCGTAGGTACGATTCACTGGGTCTCAGCCGATCACGGCGTTCCGTTCGAGGCGCGCCTGTACGACCGGCTGTTCGACATTCCCGCACCCGACGACGGGGAAACCGACTTTCGCGAGCACCTCAACGACGGGTCGCTCGTCGTACAGACCGGGTACGTCGAACCCAGCATTCGCGACTTTTCGAACGACCAGCGCCTTCAGTTCGAACGCAACGGCTACTTCTGGCAGGACCCGTCAGACTCCAGAGACGACCGGCTCGTGTTCAATCAGATCGTCCCGCTGCGCGACGCGTGGGCCGAGGACGATAATACGGTCGACCTTGAGGACAAACGCCGCGAAAAAGAGCGGCAGAAACGCCTCAATCGGGAGAAATCGATCGCGAACAAGAAGGACCACGCAGAGACGCTGGATGAGCATGAACGGGATCGGTTCGTCAGCTACCGGGATGCGCGAGGGCTGAGCTCGGATGATGCCGCGATCATAGCAGGACGCGACGATCTATCCACCCTGTTTGAAACTGTTGTCGACCTCGGCTCCGATGCCCAGCTCGCGGCAAACTGGATCGTCAACGAACTTCTGGCCTTGGCGAAGGCGCGCCCCGTCGCCGACCTGCCGTTCAACGCGGACGACTTTGCACGCCTCCTGAATCTGATTGCGGAGGACGAGGTGTCCAGCTCCGGCGGGCGCACCGTTCTCGAGGTGCTGGCCGAGGAGGGCGGCGATCCCGAGACCATCGTGGATCGCAAGAATCTCCGGCAGATCGATGACACGGACCAGCTGCGTGCCGTCGTCAAAACGGTCGTGGAAGACCATCCCGAAGAGACGGAACGCTACCGGGACGGCAAGAAAGGGCTCGTCGGCTTCTTTATGGGCCAGGTCATGCAACGAACGCAGGGAAGCGCCAACCCTGAAAAAGCGCGCGAGCTTCTGCAGGAAGAACTCGCCGGTTGAGCCGCATCCACGCCCTCCCCCGACCCCGTTCTGCGAAAAAAAGGGATGCGCCTCCTTGTGTTGGAGGCGCATCCCTCTTCATGTGGCAGAAATGTGCAGGGTCGTCCATCGCGCTGCCGGGCATTTTCCAGCACGTGAGCCCGTTGGCTCAGCCGGAGACATCTTCGGTCGGCAGACCGGAGCCTCACCCAAGCACGTCGATGGCCTTCCGCATCCGGCGCACGCACGCCTCCTGCCCCACCGCATGCAGCAGTCCGAACACGCCAGGGCCGTACGTTCGGCCGCTCACGGCAAGGCGCGCCGGGTGGATGATCCGTCCGGCGCCAACATCGTGGTCGTCCGCGATAGAGCGAAGGCTGGCGTTGAGGTTGTCTGTGGTGAATTCGTCCATCTCTTCGATCGCATCCGCGTACGTCTCGAGCAGCGTAGCGGAATCATCTTTCCAGCGCTTCTTGACGCCTTTCTCTTCATAGGAATCCGGGTCTTCGAAGAAGTACCGGGCCTCCGTCGCCAGATCGCGAACCTTTGTAATGCGATCCTGCATGAGAGAGGCGACCTCGGCAATCCGATCGTCCGACGCCTCGATTCCCGCATCGCGCAGCAGCGGCCTGGCTTCCTCAACCAGTTGATCGATGCTGCGCCGGCGGATGTACTGTTCGTTGTACCAGTTCAGTTTGTCGATGTCGAACTGCGTACCACTGGAGCCCACGCGATCGAGAGAGAAGGCGTCGCAGAGCTCGTCGAGCGCAAACACCTCCTGCTCCGTGCCGGGATTCCAGCCGAGGAACGCGAGGAAGTTGACGAGCGCGTCGGGCTCATACCCGGCGTCCTCGTACTCATTCACGAACACCGGTATGCCGAGATCGTCGGCGTCTCGCTTGGACAGCTTGCCGCCTTTCGGACTCATGATGAGCGGCAGATGCGCCATGCGCGGCGGCTCCCAGCCGAAGGCGTCATACATAAGGATATGCTTCGGGGTCGACGAGAGCCACTCTTCGCCCCGAATGACGTGACTGATCTCCATGAGGTGGTCGTCGACCACGTTGGCGAGGTGATACGTCGGGAGGCCGTCCGACTTTATCAGCACCTGATCATCCACCCCGGCGGCCTCGAACGAGACCGTGCCCCGGATCTCGTCGTCGAACCGGATCGACCGTTCGGATGGGACCTTCAGCCGAATAACGTATTCTGCCCCGTCGTCCAGGAGCTGCTGAACCTCTTCCTCAGGTAGCGAGATGCTGTTGCGCATCTTGTGCCGGGTAGAGGCATCGTACTTCGCCGCGGCGTGCTCCGTCCCGTATTCCTCCCGCATCGCCTCCAGCTCTTCCTCCGTGTCGAAGGCGTAGTAGGCGTCGCCCTGCTCGACCAGCTGGTCGGCATAGCTGCGGTATGCGTCTGCCCGCTCCGATTGCCGATACGGCGCAAACGCGCCGCCGGCGTCCGGGCTTTCATCAACCTCGAGGCCCGTCCACGCAAGGGCGTCCCGGATGTCGTCCTCGGCCCCTTCGACATAGCGCGCCTGATCGGTATCCTCGATGCGGAGGACGAAGGCACCCTCGTGCTTACGGGCAAACAGGTAATTGTAAAGGGCCGTGCGCAATCCGCCGATGTGAAGGAGGCCGGTCGGGCTTGGTGCGAAACGGACGCGGACGGGCTGGTCGTCGTGGGTCGATGCCATGGATGACGTAGCGTTCGTGGAAAGGGCGATCAGGAGAGCGGTGTACTTCCTCAGGTCGACATCGGAAGTATAGACGGGCATCGGTCCACGGTTTCGCAGGACGCAAGCCGGCCGAACGGATCTCGAATGAATCCGCTCATGCCTCCCCGGGTTCGCTTGCAATCCCCGGCGCCGTGTGCCTATGATGGACTTTGTTCCTGCGGGTCGGATCGCGGCCCGGTCCCCTGACTACCGGACTCACACCCTCGACGCGTCCATGGATGTCTACACCGTTTCACCGATGTTTGGCGGGTCGACATCACCCGCTCCCGTTCCTCGCTCCGCGCGAGCGCTCCTTGTTTTCGGCGCCCTTCTGGCGCTGAGCCTCATGACCACCGGCGCCGCCATCGCACAAGATGCACCTCGCGATGCGGCGTCCGATCCCGTCGTAGCCGTCATTGCTGGAGACACGCTCACGCAAACGGAGTTCTCGGCGTGGTATGAGCGAAGTGCTACGTCTGTCTCCTCCGCGGACCAGCCGGACGCCGGCACCACGGATGCTGCTCCGGAATCGCCGAACGAATTCCTGAAGCGCTACGTCGATTTTCGTCTGAAGGTACAGGCGGCGAGGGATGCCGGGCTCGACACGCTCGCGTCGCTTCAGCAGGAGATCGACAGTTATCGCCGTCAGATCGCCCGACCGACGCTCATGCGGAAGGAGATCCTCGGACCAATCGTGCGAACGATGTATGAGCGGCGAGCCGAGGAGATTGAGGTGAGTCATATTCTCATCGCCGTCGAACCGGACGCCTCGCCGTCCGACACGGTATCCGCCTATCGGGAAATGGAATCGATCGTGGACTCGCTGGATAGTGGCACCTCCTTCGCGGCGATGGCTCGCAGGAATTCGGACGACCCGTCCGCGAAACGTGAGAATGGCCCGGGAGCGGGCGGCCGGCTCGGCTACATGACGGCAGGACGGCTCGTCGAGCCCTTTGAGGATGCAATGTACGCAACGCCCGTCGGGGAACGATCAAACATCTTCCGCACCCAGTACGGCTTCCACGTGCTGCGAGTCCACGACCGGCGTGAGCGAAGTCAGCCGGTTCGGATCGCCCACATCTTGATTCGACCGGACAGCACCACCGACTCCACTGCCGCACGAGCCGAGGCCGACTCGCTGCGCACGCTTCTCACCTCCGGTGAAGCGCGGTTCGACAGCCTGGCGACCCGTCACTCGGACGACACCCGCACCGCCCGGCGCGGGGGCGAACTTGGCGTGCTGCAACCGGGACAGAACGTGCCGGTCGCCTTCCGTGAGGCGGCTTTTGCTCTCGCGGAGCCCGGCGACGTATCGCCGGTGATCTCCACCCGGTTTGGCGCGCACCTCATTCAGTTGCTGGAGCGAAAAGAGCGTCCATCCTTCGAGGACGCGTACGACGACCTGTCGAGCACCGTCAGCCGCATGCCGCGCGTCGCACACCGCGAACAGGAGGTTGCCCGGCGCTTTATGAAGCAACAGGGGGCGTCTATCGACACTTCCGCCCTCGCAGCTGCCGCCCACGGATCACCGGAGGCGCTGGACTCACTGGCATCTCCTCTCGCTCGGATGACGGCCGGAGAGGCAGATACCGATGCGCAGATTGGCGTTCTGGGGGATTCGACGATCACCCTCGGGCGCGTGGCCGAGTATGTCCGTTCGACGCGGGGCGCCCGTCAGCAGACGATTCGCGATCTCGCGTCCGCCTTTATGGATGATTACGCGATCCAGCTGGCGGCCCTGTCTCTGGAAGAACGCGACCCCGATGTTCGACGGAAAATGGACGAGTATCGCGACGGTCTGCTCCTGTTCGAGTTCATGCAGGAGCGGGTGTGGACGCCGGCATCCCAGGACACCTCCGCGTTGCGACGCACGTACCGTGAGCATTCGGATCGGTACCGCTACCCGCAGCGCGTCCGGGTGCTGCGCCTTTCGGCTTCCGCTGATTCGAACCTGATTCCGTACGCCGAGCGGCTGGAATCCGGTGGCACATCGGTCGATCTCGCCGAATCCGTGACGTCCGATAGCCTCGTCCAGGCCGACACCCTGTTCCTTGCCGATGGCGTCCCCGAGCGGCAACAGGCGGTGATGGACGCGGCAAACAACACTGCCGTCGGCCCGGTCGACGGCAATGGGCGCCGGGTGCTCTACGTACGAACCGGGACCGTGCCCTCGCGCGGAATGACTTTCGATGAAGCCCGCAGTCGCGTCATCCGTGACTACCAGGAGGCATACGAACAGGAGGTGCTGTCCCGTTTACGCGACCGGTATGAGGTCCGCACCTTCCCGGAGAACCTGCCGGATGTCGATGCCACCGCGTCGACAGAGACGCCGTAACCATACGGTCGACCCCGCTTCGTCCCGCCTTTGTCCACACGCACCTGCTCCATGGACCGTTTTCCGGCCGTCCAACCCACATATCGATCCGGCTCTGCGTCGTCCCTCTGGTCAATCGCTGCTACGGCCCTTCTCGTTATCCTGACGATGCCCTACCTGACCGGGTGCGGCGGCAGCGAGGAGCCAGAAGCATACGTCGCACGCGTCGGTGACGCCTACCTTACGGAAGCGGAACTGAGCCAATCCATCGGTGCGCTTCCGGCCGACGTGGACACCGCAGAGGCGCGCCAGCAGATCGTAGAGCAATGGGTCACGCGGACGCTCCTCCTCCGCGAAGCCGAGCGCCTCAACCTGCGCGAAGAACCGGATGTACAGCGACAGATCCGTCAGCAGGAACGCTCCATCCTCGTGACCGCGCTAACCGACCGCATGTACGAACAGGCCGATGTCGGCCCCTCGGAGACCGAGATTCGGAATTACTTCCAGAGCAATCGGGACCAGTTAACGCTCCGTGAACCGTTCGTCCAGGTTCGGCACCTCGCGGTGCCCTCCCGTTCTACAGCAGAGCAGGCCCGATCGGCGCTGCAGGAAGCCGCGACCCGCGGCGCACCGCTCGACAGCACGTTTGACGTGCTGCTGTCGCAGTACGTGGACCATCCCGCCGAATCGCGCCGGCTTGCAGCGACCTTCGTTCCGGAATCCCGACTGTTTGGACATCACCCGTACGTGCGGGATGAACTCGCTGAGCTCGGCCCGGCTCAGATTTCCCCGGTGGTCGAAGACGACAGCCTGTTTCACGTCGTCCAGCTCGTGGAGCGGATCCCAGCCGGTTCGGAGCCCGAGCTTCGCTGGGTCAGGGACCAGATCCGGCGTCGCCTCACGATTCGCTCGCGGAAACAGATGTATGCACGCGAGGTTCAACAACTTCGCAATCAAGCTGCTGCTCGGAACGAGCTGGATCTGCCCAATTACAGTTCGTCCGACGGTGAGCACGTCGAGGAGCCGCCCGGCTCCCCTGATACGCTCAGCACCGAACCTGGCGATGTAGACGCATCGGGCGCACCAGAGCCCTCGCCTCCGGCAGAAACGCCGGAGGCGTCACCCGCCCCTTCAGCGGACGGGTCGCGGGATGCTTCGCCTGAACCGACCGACATGCCGGCTGAGCAAGCGCCGGATGCTTCACCCGATACGGCCACCGAGCAACCGCCCGCGGTATCATCCGAACCTTCGGCGGAGCCGCCGACCGACACGACCGGCGTGTCGCTGGACGATGCGTCGTCTGAACCCTCGGATGCATCCCCTGAGCCTTCGCCCGGTATGCGCGATACGACCGAGGCGACAGACACAACCGGCACGCCGACGGGTTAGCGTTGACAGGCAAGATGATCCCGAGCCGGTGCGACCGAGTTGCCCGCGCTGATTTCGCCTTATTTGACCTCCTTTTTTTGCTGATCTCGATTTTCGACTGCATGCTTTCCTCCCCCGCCCGTTCGTACTCCACGCATTGCATCGGCGTGGGTCTCGTCGCGCTCGTTCTCCTGCTATCGAGTCCCGTCGCTTCGCCGGTGCAGGCACAGGACACCTCGCAGGCCCGGAGCAAGCAGGTCGTCGATCGTATCGTGGCCGTTGTCGGCGACGAGATCGTGCTGAAGAGCGACGTTGACCAGATGGTCGCCCAGATGCTCCAACAGCAGCGGGGCACGTCCTACAGCAACGATCTCTGGATGCAGGCCCTGGACCGAATGGTCGACGAGAACATTCTGATCGAACAGGCCCGTCGGGATACCAACATCACGGCGACGGACGAGATGGTGGAGCAGCAGCTGGACTCGTGGATCGAACAGAACGGCGGACAGGAGCAGCTGGAACAGGCGTTCGGGATGGATATTCTCGAGGTCCGAGAGGAGATGACACCCCAGATTCGAAACCAGATCCTCGCGCAGCAGCTACAGCGTCAGAAGCTGAACAAGATCGAGGTCACACCGAGCGAGGTTCAGCAGTGGTTCCAAAAGCAACCGCAGGACTCCCTGCCCCGGCAGCCGGAATCGGTGCGGATCTCTCACGTCGTGCGCTACCCGGAGATGAGCGAAGCCGCACGGAAGGAGGCCCGTAGCATTCTGAAAACGATTCGCGACTCCATCGTGAACGCCGGCGCTAACTTCGAGGAGATGGCCAAGCAGTTCTCAGACGATACCGGGTCGGCGCGCGAAGGCGGCGCCATCGAAGGCCTCCCGCTCGACGCTTTCGTGGCGGACTTCGCCGCCGTGGCCGCTCGCACGCCCATCGGTGAGGTTTCCCGGATTTTCTATAACCCGCAGCACAAGGGATATCACATCATTCGCGTCAACGACCGGCGCGGCGACATTGTGGACCTGAACCACATCCTGATCCGGGTCGACCAGAGCCGCGCTGAGGCCTCGCCTGCCATCGACTATCTCGAAGCGGTGCGCGACACGCTTGTGAACAACCCAGACGTGCCCTTCGAGCTGATGGCCAAGCGACACTCCGAGGAGGAACGCTCCAAACGCAACGGCGGCCGCGTCACGGACCCGCAGACGGGGATTCGAGACCTTGCCCTGCAGCGCCTCGGACCGAGTTGGCAGCGGACGATCAACTCTATTGAGGTTGGCGAAATCAGCGAGCCGAGCGAGGTCAACCTCCTGAATGGAGAGCGGGCGTACCACATCGTCCTTCTCCAGCGTCGTCTTCCGCCGCACCGAATCAATCTCGAGCAGGACTACGAACTCGTCCGGCAGGCCGCCCTCCGCGAGAAACAGCAGCGCGTGATGGATGAGTGGCTGTCCGAGCTTCGAGACGAGATCTTCGTGGACATCCGCGTCGATAAGGACGACCTCACCGCGACGCGGTAACCCGTTTCTCCGGCCGGTGCCCTCGACCCGGGCACCGGTCTTTGTACACCTCTGAACGCTGCCCGCCCTTCTCCCCTTTTCCTTCCTGCCGTGTCTATGGCCGACCAGACGCCCGAAACGCTCCATGAGCTGAGCAAGACGTATGATGAGTTGCGGCGGGAAATTGGAAAGGTCATCGTCGGTCAAGAGGACATCGTCGAGATGGTGGTCGTGTGCTTGCTGGCGCGAGGACACACGCTCCTCATCGGGGTTCCGGGGCTGGCCAAGACGCTGCTTGTTCGGACGCTCGCACGGGCGCTCGAACTGGATTTCAGCCGAATTCAGTTCACGCCGGACCTGATGCCGTCCGACATCACGGGCACGGAGATCATCCAGGAATCCGACACCGGCGCGCGGAGCTTTGAGTTCGCCCGCGGACCCGTGTTCGCCAACGTGGTCCTTGCGGACGAAATCAACCGTACGCCGCCCAAGACGCAGGCGGCCTTGCTCGAGGCGATGCAGGAGAATCACGTTACGGCTGCCGGCGAAACGTTTGAGCTGGAACGGCCCTTCTTCGTTCTCGCAACACAAAATCCGATCGAACAGGAGGGTACCTATCCCCTTCCGGAGGCACAGCTGGACCGCTTCATGCTGAATCTCTGGCTCGACTACCCCTCCTTCGACCAGGAGGTAGAGGTGGTCCGGTCGACGACGGCCGGGAAGAACGCGGATGTACGCCCTGTCATGGACGCCGCCACCTTGCTCCGTTTCCAGCAGTTCGTCCGCGAGATCCCCGTTGCAGACAATGTGATCGAGTACGCCGTCCGACTCGTAACGCAGACGCGCCCGCAGACCGACGCAGCACCGGATTTCGTGAATGAGTATCTTAGCTACGGCGCCGGCCCGCGCGCTTCACAGTACCTCGTCCTCGGCGCGAAAACGCTGGCGGCACTCGACGGGCGCATGACGCCGCTGGAAGCCGATATCAAGCGAATGGCCGTTCCCGTCCTCCGCCACCGGATCGTGACCAACTTCAACGCGGAAGCGGACGGAATCACGCCGGTCACCGTCATCGAACGACTCGTCGGGTAATCGACCCACCGCCGGACTTCATCACGTTACACGGATGAACCGAATCCATGGTACGTGTCCTCCTCGTCGGCGGTGGGCATGCCATGCTTCCGACCATCGTCCGTTCCGCCGTCTGGGTCCGTGACGGACTGGCATCCGTCCGCCTCTTCGACGCCCATCCCCGACTCTACTACTCGGGCATGGTGCCGGAACTGCTGGGCGGCGTGTATCAGCGACGGGATGTGTCGATCGAGCTTGACGCCCTCTGCGAACGGGCGGGCATCCCGTTTCGCGCACATGCCATCGCCAAGGTAAACGTGGATGAACAGGCGGTCGTGGACGCCTCCGGAGCGTCGTATCCGTATGATCTCCTCGTTCTGAATGTCGGAGGTCGAAATCCTGCACTTCCCGCTGCTGCGACGCCGACCAAGCCGCTGCACCGGTTGCCGGATGTGAACAGGCGCGTTCGGGGAGTCCTTCACTCGCCAGGGGATCATCTGCACCTCTGTATTGCTGGGGGTGGCGCTGCCGGCGTAGAGATCGCCCTAAACGTGTCCGCTCGCTTTCAGGCCGCCGGCCGGCACCACGATCTGTCTTGCACCGTGGTTGAAGCAGAAGACGCGCTCTTGCCGGGCTTTCCTCGCGGTCTGCAAGCGCACGTGAAACAGCGCCTCGTCAGACGCGGCGTGGATGTGTTCACGGGGGTGCGCGTCACCACCGCCACGGAATCGGAAGTGACGCTGAGCGACGGCCGCCGACTCCCGTCCGACGGTCTGCTGTGGGCGACCGGTGTAAAAGGCCCCGAGGTTCTAACAAGTAGCGACCTTCCGGTGGACGCGCGTGGATTCGTGAAGGTGAGCCGACACCTGCAGGTTTGCGGCCATCCCCGCATCCTTGCCGCCGGAGACAGCGCTCTCGTGGACGGGGACGAAGACCTCGGTAGAATCGGCGTTCATGCCGTCAAGCAGGGCCACGACCTGGTCAAGAACTTGGAACGCAGCATTCACAGCCTCCACCGCTCCGGCGCGCCTCCCTCGCCCGACACGTTGCGAGTATTCCGGCCATACCCCGTCGCTCCCCTGATCCTCTCCACCGGCGAACCGGACGGCCTGTGGGTCGAGCGCGGTATCTGGTGGCACGGCCGACCGGCGCTCCGAATGAAGCACTGGCTGGATCGTCGCTGGATACACGCGTATAACGGCGCCTTTCCACCGCGGGGCGTCGCACGGGTCCGGGCCGATTCCGCCCTCTCGTAACGACACCTGGATTGCGAACCCAGAACCGTGCGGGACGTTTGCTCTCTGCACGCACGCAGGGGACACGCGTCGACCTGTGAGTGCCCCACCGTAGCAACCTGACGGTGGAAATCCGACCGCGTGTCCCTCTCCTTACGCGACCCTGCACGCACCATGCCGCTTCCGCTACGTATCCTCGGCCCCATCCTGCTTGCGATCACGCTGTTCGCATCGGCTCTATCGCCGGCCCCTCCTCACGGCCAGAGCCCCGTGGCGGCAGATACAACGGGACCGGACCTGAACCTAACTCGCGTGCAAAGTTTGGTGCACGATCGGGTCAATCAGATCCGCTCCCGTCGGGGAATCTCTCGCCTGCAATACAGCGACTCGCTGCGGCCCCTCGCGCAGATGCACAGCCGGGATATGGCCGCCCGCGACTTTTTCGGACACGAAAACCCCGACGGTGCATCGGTCAATGACCGAGCACGCTCGCTCGGTCTCTCCTGCGACAAACAGATCGACGAACGGACGACCGCCCATGGCTTCGGGGAAAATCTTTTCAAAGGCACGCTTTACCGGGAGTATCGCGAGATCTACGAGGACGGCCGCAAGGTCCGTCGTGAATACGACTGGATGAACGCGTCGAGTCTGGCGGAGGCGATCGTTGACGGCTGGATGGACTCGCCGGGTCACCGCGCGAACCTTCTGGAGCCACGATACGACGGGGAAGCGATCGCTGTCGCAACCGACGGAACTCGTTTTTACGTCACCCAAATCTTCTGCTGACCGACTCCACCGCACCATGGATCTCTCCGGCTACAGTGCTCTAACGCTCGTCGAACGGATCGACTTTGCGGACGATCTGGCGCTTTTTCGAATGAAGGCGCCCGCCCCGGTCGACTTTAAGCCGGGCCAGTACGCGACGCTCGGCGTAATGGACGACGCGACGGGTCGGCCGCTTCTCCGCCCCTACTCGGTCGCGTCCGCACCCGGCGAGGAGATGATGGAGTTCTTTATCGAGCGCGTAGACGAGGGAAAGCTGACGCCGCGTCTCTGGGAGCTGGAGGAAGGCGCAGAGATTTGGATGCGAGACAAGCTCGTCGGTCGGTTCGTACTGGACACGTCGTGCCGCCACCACCTGATGGCCGCGACGGTGACCGGCGTGGGCCCCTACGTGAGCATCGTGCGCGATCAGCTTCGCGCGCTGGAGACGGGCGCGGTCGAGACGCCGTACCGGGTCATGATCTTACACGGCGCCAGTCATTCGTGGGAGCTCGGGCGTTACGTACCGGAGCTTACAACCCTTGCGGAAGAGCACGACTGGCTTTCATACGTCCCAACCGTCAGCCGTCCGTGGGACGAAACCGAATGGGCCGGTGAAACCGGCCGAGTGGAGGACGTCCTTCGAAAACACCTCGACGGATGGGGAGTGCCGCTCGACGATACCGCGGGGTACACCTGCGGCCACCCTCAGATGATCGACAAAGCCCAGGGCATTCTCGCACGAGCCGGTCTGCCGGAGGAGGTCATTCACGAGGAGAAATACTTTGTCGAGCGGGTCTCTGCGTAGAAGCGTCATGGCGGAACAGGCCTGCGTCGGCCTGACCGACGGTCACAGGAGATGGTCGCCGATCCGGGCGGCGGCGTCCAGTCCCGTCTCGATGGCCGGGCCGATTCGGCCCACCCCAGCGACGTAATCCCCGGCGAAAAAGAGGCCGGCGTCGGCGCCGTCGGCCAGCGCCTCCACGTTGGCGCCCTCGGCCGGCATCGAGTACCGCCACCGCTGCGTGTCGTACCAGGTTGGTCGTTTCAGGCTCACACCCAGCACGTCGCTCGCATGCTCCTTCGCAGCCGGAAGAAACGAATCCGGGTCCGCATCTACTCTCGAACGCGTCCAGTCGGGCGACATCTGAATCACGATGATGTTTTCTCCGTCGGGCGCACGGGCCGGCTTGTCGTGTTCGAAACCGATCCAGGCAATATCGTGGCCGCCGTCGGTATTCAGCAGGCCGTGGTAAGGGCCAGCCCGCTCGATGGTCCGGTCGAACCCGAAGACGTAGGTGAATTGCGCGTGGTACCGGACGTCGTCGACCACGTCTGCCAGGCTCGCGACCTGATCCGTCAGGCGTGCCTCGCTCAGCGCCGCGGCGGTATCCTTCAGGAGCGTTGCCGTCTGCGGCGCGGGGGGCGTTAGCAGTACGGCATCGAACGGGCCGTGCGAGCCCGCCTCGGTGTCTGTCACCCTCCATCGCCCGTTCGACCGGCCAAGCTGCGCTACACGCGTTTCCATCAACGTCTGAGCAGATGTTCGCCGTCCGAGAAGCTTGCCGAGTGTGCTGATCCCTCGTTCGTACGTCCACGATTCCGTGCTTCCGTTCGCGGCCGACGGTTTCTCGATCCGTCCGGACGCGTCGAACGACCACACCTCGCCCTCAATCTGAGCGAGGCTGTCCGTGGGAAGTTGGTCGAACAACAGGGACCGCACACGGTCGGACGACGGCGTGACGAAATTCGCACCGTGATCGTAACGCGCCCCGTACTTTCCACGGGTTGCCGCTCGTCCGGAGTATCCCCGGCTCTTTTCGAAGAGGGTGATGTCGATCGGATGCGATCGGAGAGACCACGCCGCTGCCAGGCCCGAAAGGCCGGCACCGACAATCGCGAGACGCGCCATGTGTTAGGAGAGGAGGATCTTGTGGAAGTCGAAGATGAGGTGCGACATCAACGATACGATCCTACCCGACACCGGACCGGGATGGAACCGTAACGTCTCATGTGCCTGTATTCCTTCGGCCCCGACCGGATCCGCGTCGTCCCGTCCCCCTGGACGACGAATCTGCGCGCCCCATGCAGACTCATTCATCGGGAGCCTCCCGCCCCATCGTTCGTATAGGCGGTTCGATACCCGGCCCTCCTTTGAGGGACGGGACCACCGTGCACGAATGCCTGACGCTCCCGGTGCGCTTAGCCGGGTTTTTCGCGCTACACTCCCGCTGTTATGCTTGCCCGTCTCGTTGTTCTTTTCCTCGTCACTCCGGCCGTCGAGCTTGCCCTGCTGTTGAAAGTCGGCCAGTGGATCGGCTTCTGGGAAACCGTCGCCGTCATCGTCGCGACCGGGATTGCCGGTAGTTTTCTGGCGAAGCGCGAAGGCCTCTCGGCGTGGCAGCGCCTGAACCGCAGCCTCGCGCAGGGCGGCCTCCCGGGGAAAGAGTTACTCGACGGCGTCATCATCTTGATCGCCGGCGCGTTGCTCATCACGCCCGGGGTGTTAACCGACATCGTCGGTTTTCTCGGTCTGATCCCGCCCTCCCGGGCCCTGATCCGGCGCCTGGTGATGAACCGGGTGAAGAAGAAAATGCAGGATGGATCGCTAAACATGCAATTCGGCTTCTTCGGCGGCTTTCCCTCGGGTGGTCCGGGTGGTCCCTCCGCCGGCCCGGGCGGTCCGTCGCGCGGACCAAGCGGAAGCGGACCGGGAGGCTCACCAGCCGGAGACGGGGGTCCTCCGCCCCGACCGAACGGCTCGTCATCGTCAGAAGGACCACGTAAGGGCGAACCCGGTTGGGAGGGCTCGCCCCGACAGCGACCCGGCCACGTCGAGGAGTCCGGAGAGTCGGCTTCGTGATCCCAGGAAAGCGACGGCGTCGAGAACGAAGAGACCGGCGCCCTGCATGATCAACGAGTAGCCGTGCCCGCGGAATGCGCGTGGATTGTCCAGGCCCCGATGCGAGAGCAACACGAGGGTGGTTCCGACGGAGGAGTAGGCGACGTTGAGGCCGAGGTTGAAGAGCAGAATGTCGTGGTATGTCCGCTCGGCCGAGAGGGCGGCGTCGTATCCCGTCTCCGGGGATCCGGACGCGAGCAGCCCCGCGGTTGCGATACCTACGTTAATGACACCCCACAGGCCGGACTGCGCGCCGAACCCCCACCAGAGCGGCTGATCCGTGCGGCCTGTCCCCGTCACCAGGGCGAGTCCACCGAGGGCGTTAACGCCTCCCCAGGCGGCCACCCGCCACAGATGCGCCCGCTCCGCCGCGTGACGCGCCGAGGCAAGTTCAGCCACAGGACTCACGCGCGACCCGTCGACCCGGTGGCTATCGTCGGCCGCACCAACCGCATTTTCCTTCGCATCAACCAGATGGGCGGCAATCGATCGTGTGTTTCGGTCGGAGAGCTGTTGCCCGGCAGTCGGGCGGGCGAAAATCGCTGCCGCCATGCCTGCGAAGACGAGGCAAACGATAGCGCGAGGCTGAGGAAGAGTCATGGCGCGGGTGGAGTTCGATTCGGGAACGCTTCTGCACCCAACGTAATCATGCGTCCCCCGCCGGAAACGCAACGATGTGTGTAAGCACGAGGTCGCGCCCATCTGCCCGCTGCCATCCGCCCGTCGCATGCGCATCCCCCGTAAAAAAACGCCTCGCTCCTCCGAGGAAGAACGAGGCGCCAGAGCCTGGAGTGCCGCAACGCTGAAAGGGATAGGTACGCGGCTACAGTGCGGTGCGAACCGGATGCCTTAGCAGCGACCGTTCAGCCGCACGTTCACGTCCCACGCTCGTGCCAGAGATGTGATAAGATCCCGTTCCCGATCCGACAGGTTGCCGTCCGCCTGGGCTACACAGTGAAGGTCGTCGAGCACGGCAAGCCGCTGAACGTCCGGAAGGGCATTTTTCAGCGTCGTCATCGAGTCGCGAATCAGCTCTTCCTGCTCACCTTCTGCGTAGACCTGAAGAGACAACCGCACGATCTCCCGGGCCTCCTCCGGGCCGAGATCCGGCTGCCATTCCTGGAGACGCTCGAGGATCACTGCGATCTCACTCTCGCTCAACTCGTTGTTTGCCACGTGAGCGACCACGAGGAAGAGGAACGCCAGCTCGTGAATGAGGCCCCAGTCTTCGCCGTCGGGCTGCATCGCAGCTTCGGTGTCTCCGATCAACTCTCGCTCGAGCCGGCGCAGCGACCAAGCGTCCGCGACCCGGGAAATGAGGCCCTGCTCACGCTCAAGGAGAACACCGTCTGCTTCCGCGATCCGAATGACGTCCGTGAGGGCCCGTCGCCGCTCGTCGGGTGCGAGTGAACCGCCGAGGGTGTCGATAGCCCGCGACAACTCCGCCTTCGCGTCCCCTTCCAGGAACACCGTCGCCGCTTCCATCACGATTTCCTGGACGTGCGTGTCGTTGGGAACGACGACCCAGTCTTTCAGGGCCCCGGTAATAGCGACCACCTCGTCGTCGGACAGGTCGTGGTCCGTGCCGTATGCCAGAGCGACATACAACAGCGCAAGATCATGCGTCTGCGTCCAGGTGTTTTTCGAGTCAACCATACCAGGCCAATCGGAGATTCCTCAGCGATGCCGCTTGTGAGTTCGCAGGATACAGTGAACGTGTCCCAAAACGCAATTCACACTGTCCCGGATGCTGCGAAGTTTGGATCTAAAGGTGCGGGTCATGAACGACGATCTTCGTCGGGCGAACGAGCGCGTAGACGTCACGCCGGAAGCGGTCCGGTCAGGCTTCCGTGAGGTGCGACTGAATTGTCTCGACCAGTTCCTCGTCGACGTGCACGTAGCCGCCGTCTTCGTACCAGGAGATGAGTTCCTGCACGATCTCCATTTTGTCCCGTCCCTGCTCCTTGAGGTGATCGAACACGCGCTGTCCTTTGTCCGGACGCGGTCCCCACTGAAAGCGTTCACTCCCCTCCTGGCTAAAGGCCACGAGCTTCGGAATACTGCGGCTGCCGCCCGTCAGATACTGATCCATGATGTCGAGATTGTCATCCCGGTGCAGGATGCGCAGCGTGACGTGGTCGTTGCGCTCAGCGGCAGCACGAATGACGGGAAGGCAAAACGCGGAGTCGCCGCACCAGGGCTCGGTGATCACCATCCAGAGCTGCGGTTCGTCGATACCCTCAACGGCTGACCGTAAGTCGTCGGACACGTTGTACTCGTTCTCGACGGCAAGCGATCGCTCCCAGTTATACCGGAGATAGTGCAGCATCTTTCGCTCGTCCCGATCGAGGTCGCCGGGTGCCCGATCCTTGCTCTCACGCCAGGCCTCTTTGTATTCGTCGTACGAGAATCCACTGTGGAGCCGCTTTTGCTCGAAAAAGTCTTTCATTCGGGATGTCTTGACGGATCAATGAAACAAGCAAGTCCGGCGAATTCGAACCATAGGCTGCGACGGTTGACACGTCGTTAGGTTCGCCCGTCAACGGACACGTTACGCCCGACCTTCGCCCTCCTACGTGCCATCACGAGTCTTTCCGCACTTCTCATTACAATTTTGATCGGGACCACGTACGTTGCACGTCGACGGGTGATGCTGCGTCTACCCGTACCACCGAATTCTCCGGACCCGCCTCTTCCCGCCATGTTTTCTGCTCCTACGTACGTCGCCCGTCGCCGCGAACTGGCCGATGCGTTGCCGTCCGGCCTCGTTCTACTTCTTGGCAACGAGGAGTCGCCGATGAACTACGATGGGAATCCGTACCCCTTCCGGCAGGACAGCACCTTTCTGTACTACACGGGGCTCGACCAGCCGGGACTTGCGCTGGTAATCGATACCGGCACCGGCGAAACCACGCTGTACGGCGACGACGCCGGACTCGACGAGGTGGTGTGGACCGGACCTAAGCCGTCAATTGGTGACCGGGCGGAGGTTTCCGGCATTGGGAGCACATCGGCTCGGTCCGACCTCCGAAACGACATCCAGTCCGCGCTCCAGAGGGACCGCGACGTTCATATCCTTCCTCCCTACCGCGACGCGCACCGGCTCCGTCTGGCGTCACTGCTTGGAATCTCCGCGCATCGAAGCGGCGATTTCGCGTCCGAGCGACTGGTCCGAGCGGTGGTAGCGCAGCGGTCGATCAAGTCGAGCGAGGAGATTCGACAACTGGAGGAGGCGGTAAAGGTGACCAAGACCATGCACGAGACCGCCATGCGGATGGCGGCGCCAGGGCAAACGGAGCAGGAGATCGCGGCGCGCGTGGCCGGACTCGCCCGGACAGGCGGCGGCGAGCTTTCCTTCCCCGTCACCTGCAGCGTCCGCGGCGAGGTGCTTCACAATCACCATTACACGAATCCGCTTCTGGCTGAGGATCTGCTACTCGTCGACACCGGCGCCACGTCGTCCATGCACTACGCCGCCGACGTCACCCGCGTTACGCCGGTCAGCGGCACGTTTTCCGACCGGCAGCGGGCCGTGTATGCGGCCGTGCTCGACGCGCAGGAATCCGCCATCGAGGCCTGCACCCCAGGAACGCCCTTCCGTGACATTCACCTTCTTGCGTCCCGCGTCCTGACGAAGCATCTGATCGACATCGGACTGATGCGCGGCGAGGCGGACGACGCCGTTGCCGCAGGCGCCCATGCGCTGTTCTTTCCCCACGGACTCGGGCACATGCTGGGGCTGGACGTGCACGATATGGAAAACCTCGGGGAGGACTACGTCGGCTACGACGACGAAGTGCAGCGGTCCGACCAGTTCGGTCTCAGCGCGCTCAGGCTCGGGCGAACGATCGAGCCCGGATTCGTCGTGACGGTGGAGCCGGGTTGCTACTTCATCCCCCAGCTGATAGCACGCTGGCGCGAGGAAGAGAAGCACACGCGCTTTATCAATTATGACGTCGTGGACGACTTCGTCGGCTTCGGAGGCATTCGGATCGAGGACGATGTGCACGTGACGTCCGACGGACCCGACGTCATCGGCCCCTCCATCCCAAAATCCATCGATGAGGTGGAGGCGCTTGCCGGCACAGACGCCGACGGTGCGTAACCGGCGCGTCAGTTCTGGTGCTGCACCCAGACGACGGCGCGACGGGTCAGTTCGGTGATGTTGTCGATCGCGAGTTTCTGCTTGATCCGACTCCGGTGCGACTGCACCGTTTTAACGCTGACGTGCAGGGATTCCGCGATATCGCGCGTGCTGCGGCCTCGTCCGATCAGTTCGAACACCTCCAGCTCACGATCGCTGAGTTGCTCAAGCGTCGTCCCCTCCTGCGGGCCGCGCCCCGTGTACTGGAGCAAAATCTTTCGGTTGAGGTGGTCGGTGAGGTAAAAGCCTCCCTGCAGGACCTGCCGGATGGCCTCGATGATGACGTCGTCCACCTCACTCTTCATCACATAGCCGCGTGCGCCGGCATGAAGGGCACGCTCGCCATAGAGCGTCTCGTCGTGCATAGACACCACGAGGATGGGCAGATCGGGATGCTGGGACTGCAGATGCTTGATGAGTTCGATGCCGCTCATTCCCTCCAGCGAAATGTCGACGATGATCAGGTCCGGCTCGTCCTCCTGGACGTTTTCCAGGGCTTCCTCGGCGGTGGACGCTTCCCCCGCCAGACGAAGATCGGATTCCCGCCCAATCAGGGCCGCATAGCCGCGGCGCATGACGGGGTGATCATCTACTACGAAGATATCGTGCATCATCGTCGGTTGTCGGCAGTCCGTGATCGTGTGAGCGAATGGCCGTAGGGCCGGAACAGGTGGAGTCAAGAACCAGGCGCCAGATTAGGTCGTCGCCTCTTTCCCGAATGGCTCTTCAGCGCCGGATACGTCGTTCGGAATGGCTTTCCATACGGGCAGGCGACAGATGACGTCCACACCGGTTTTGTGCGCCGATACGTCAACATCGTCTTCTACGTCATCGTCTTCAGCGGCATCGTCTTCAGCGGCGCGCCGCATCGGCGTCGGCTCCCGGTTGGTAATATCGATGGACGCCCCGATCACCTCCGCCCGGTAGCGCATCGTCTGTTGCCCGAGGCCGCTGCTGCTCGCCTCCGAGAGCCCTTTGCCGTCATCGCGGACGCGAACCATCAACTCGTCGTTGTCGACCCATACGCCAATCGCGATCTCGTCGCAGTCGGCGTGGCGGGCGGCATTATTAACGGCCTCCTGGGTAATCCAGTACAGCTGCGTCGCCACTTCCAGCTTCAGGGACCGAATGTCGTCCGGATCATCCAGAAAGCAGCGGACGCCCGTCATCGTCTCTGTGTTCGACGCCATCTCGCGGATGGACGCAACGAAGCGATCCGGCTCAACGTCGATCGGATTCAGTCCGCGAGATAGGGCCCGTGCCTGCGTTACGCCCTCCTTTGCCAGGCGGCTGATTTCGCGAAGCTGCTCGACGGACACGTCCCGGCCGTCCTCCGCATCCCGGGCAAGACTCCGCGTCATCATCGAAATGCCGGACAGCAACGACCCGATGCCGTCGTGCAGGTCCCGGCCGATCCGTTCTCGCTCTCGCCGGGCGACCTCCAGAACCTGCCGCTCAAGTTTCCGCTGGGTCGTGACGTCACGCAAGATGGCCAGGACGCCATCCCCCTCGACCGGCACGATCCGAGCCTCCATCCAGCGCCCACTCACGTCGGACGTCCCACCTCCGCCGCCATCGACCGGCTCGTTCGTCCCAGTCCTCGGTAGGTTGTAACTGAGAACGCGCATCGACCCGGAGGATCGGACATCGGCGATGGCCTCACGAAACAGCCGGGCCGCACGTACCGGAAACACGTCGTCGATGCTTCGGCCCAGGATGGCCTCGCGAGCCGGCGATACCTCCCCACCGCCGTGCTCAACCTCTACGATGATGCCAGATTCACTGATGAGATAGACGTCATCGGGGAGTGCCTGCACGATGGCTCGATTGCGAGCCTGCAACCGCTCGGCATTCCGCTCGGCATTCTTCCGCTGGGTGATGTCCTGAAAAATGACGGTCAACCCGTCCTCGATTGGATACGCGTAGACCTGCACCCAGACGTTGAGCGGATCGTAGAACGCCTCGAATCGGACGGCGATGCCCTCTTCCATCGCCCGGTGATACTCCTGGAAAAACACCGTATCAACGGCTTCCGGAAACGCGTCCCAGACCCGCGACCCTTCCAGTTCGTCGGCCGGGCGCTGCAGAATGTCCGAAGCGGCGGTGTCAACATACCGAAACCGCCAGTCGTCGTCTACAACGAAGACCGCAACGGTGAAACTCTCCGGAACGCTTTCGTGCTTCCAGGGCGACTCGATCATAGTTCTACCCTCTCAAACCGTCGCCGGCAAAGATTATCGCGAGAATCGACTGCGACAACGGGTCAATGTGACTCGGAATATATCGTACCGACGATGTCGCAGCACGGCCGTGGGGGAGAACCGGGGTCAGGGATCAGGTATTGTCGCAGACGCACCGGGACCGACACCTGACGGTACACCAAACCTTCATCGGGCTGTCGTAGATCCATCTTGATGACAGAATCCCCATCACGTCCACGATGGGATCTGAATCAACGGCTCGCTCAGATGACGATGTGTGTGCCGCCCGTGCGCAATCGCTCATACATCGATTCGTTCCACGTCGGGGCCGGGATAGACCTTCGCTCCGGTTGCGGTCAGTCTTCTTCCCACAATTCGACATCGCAATAAAGGATATCGAAGCGGAGAAAAGGCGGTACGGCGCGCATCCGTGGGGTCATTACACTATACATGTCGGTTCGGCTCCGACAGGAGGATCGGTATTGCGTCAGGGGACCTGTCTCGTGTCGCGTGAAAACGCAGGACGACGGGACGCATGTCGGCCTGACGCCGGTCTCCGAGAAAGGTGCGAACCACTCTGACACGCTGAACGGCCGTTTCCCTTGATCGCAGGCTTCCTGCCATGGATGCTCCCACGCTCGGTCCTTCCATCGCCTCGGTCGAAGACCTCCGCACCCTGCTCCGCATGCGCGATGAGCCCGTGGTGTCCATTTACGCGCCACAGGATGAGGTCACGCAGTTGCTGAAAGCTGGGCTGCATACGCTCCGGAAGAGGAACGGGAGCCGGGATGACGCCTTCGCCCAAATCGCCGATCGCATCCGTTCAGAGCGGATTGACGTGCAACGGTCGTTCGCAGCCGAAAACGGTCCCCCAGCGGGCATCGCCTGCTTCATCACGCCCATGCAGGCGATCCGGCTGTCCCTTCCGATGCCGGTCCCGACTCGCCTCGTTCGCGGCGAAGCGCCTTTCCTCGAACCCCTGCTGGCGCTCTTTCGTCCGTCATACGTCGTCGGGCTCTACCTCAGCCCTCACGGGGCACATGCATTTCACGGGTACGGCGACTGGCGACGTCACCGGCCGATCGGAGTCTCGCCACCCGCCGCCATGTCGCCGGAGCGATCCTCAGATATGTCGTCAAAGGGCCCCGTGCTTGGATGGCTTCACGCCGTGGACCGCTGTCTGGACCCGATTCTCCCCTGCCGTCACCATCCGATCGTTCTGATGGGGATGCCCGCCCTGATCGAGGCATACGCCTCCGTCAACGTGCACCGGTCCGTGATTTCGGGCGACCCGCTCGCAGCGGGCGCGTGCCCGGACGCGGATGTACTCTACGATATGATTACCGCCAAGGCTCGGGACGATGCACGAAGACGCATGGCGGGGGATCTGCGCGCGCTCAGGGAGACGCGCACCACGGCGCCGAAGCGCTACGTCGATGATGCCCACACGATTCTTGAAGAAGCCGCAGCGCGCCGCGTGGATACGTTGTTCGTTCATCGGGCCCGCGCGGTCGCGACAGCACCGAGAGCTCTCGCTCGGGCGTTGAAGGACGCGCCGGACCGGGGTGGCGACGGAGCACACGAACCCGCGCCGCAACTTGACGTTGCCTCGCCCGATCTGGACGGACGCATCGAGGCCGCCATGGCGCATACGATCATATCGGGTGGAACGGTGCACGAGGTGACAGACGCGGAGCTACCGGCGACCGCGCCTGTGACCGCCGTTCTCCGCTACTGAGCCCGGCAGTCGATGCGGCCTGCACTCGTCATACAACGGACGCGGCTGAGCCGAGCATGGATGCCGCTTTCTGGAAGGCGCGGACCTCGTCGTTTGCCAGGTCCGGCAGGACCCGACCATGGCACCCATCGCGTCCGACAATCGTCGGGAGCGCCAGGCAGACGTCCCGAACGTCAAACGGACCGTCCACGCGCGCCGAGACGGGTAGCACGCGCCGTTCGTCCCGGACGACCGACCGCACGCACTCGCTAAGGCACTGCTCAAACCCGTCGCGCTCACTGCGATCGTCCACCGGCTTCGCCGCTCGCTCGCACCCGCGGGCGAACGCGTCCCACATCGCCTCTCGGTCGAAGGTCTTCCCGGCCACCTGCCCGCGAATGATCGGATGGGCACCGATCAGGACGTGGCTCCAGACGGGCACGGCGCCGCCGCCGTGGTGACCAATGACCAGCGCGTAGACGGACGACGGATCGACCTGATAGTGGTCGGATACGCGGCACCGGAGCTCGCGGGTTTCCGCGCAGGTACCGAGCCCGAATACACGGGAGGCGTCTCGAGAGGTCGCCCCGATTACGGCGCATGTCCCCTCGTCGATCGGTTCGCCGGCCACGATGACGACGGCGTCCGGCGCCACCTCATCGAGCGCCCGGGTGACCGATGCAATGTGAGCCCGGGTGTCCGCGAGGTCATCCAGCGGTTCCATCGCCATCACCACGACCCGCACGCCGGAGAGTTCTTCCATGGTGCCTGCCCGGAGGGAGGAGGCACCGACGGGAGCATGGGTTCGGATCAGATCCGTCAGCGAGTGGGTCGGCGCGCCATCGGGCGCGGGCACCGAAATCAAGCTCTGCGAGAGCGACACCCGGAGGAGCGCATGCGCGGATGAGGCCGCCGTCGGTCCGGAACCGATGATGCCGATTCGATGAATGAGCGGTGCAGCGGAGACGTCTTCCATGGCCGCGGAGCGTCAGGTCGGGGTGGAGATTCCGGCGAAGCGCACGTCGTGCTTTCCATCGACTTCGCCAATGATACAATACCCATCCCGGCAGTCGGCTGCGTCCCCGGTTTTCACGATCCGGGCGTGCGCCAATGCGCGAGTCCGGTGTCGGGGCGATCCTCACATGCCCGACCGTTCTTCCACGTGGTTGTCGGATCTCCATGCCGTAGCCCGGGTACGCACTCCAGCAGCCGTCCACGAACGCGGCGCCCTCCGCTACTGCCCGAGCCGATTGCCTCCCTCCCCGAATGGATCGACCGTTCTCGTCGCTCTATGCCCACGACTTCGTTCGCGTCGCCGTCGGCGTGCCACGGATGCGCGTCGCCTCCCCCTCCGACAACGCAAACCGAACGATCGAGCTCGCGCAACGGGCCTCCGACCGCCACGCCGGGCTGGTCGTCTTTCCGGAGATGGGCCTGACCTGCTACACGAACGACGACCTCTTCCACCAGGATGCGCTTCTGGACGCAGCGATGGAGGCGCTGCACCACGTTCGCGATGCCACCCACGAGCTCCGACCGCTGCTCCTGGTCGGAATGCCGCTCCGCGTCGGGGGACAGCTTTTCAACGCCGCGGTGGCCCTTCATGGCGGGCGCGTGCTCGGCGTCTCTCCGAAAACGTATTTGCCGAACTATCGGGAGTTCTACGAGAAACGCCAGTTCACGTCGGCTCGGGACGCCGTCCAGGATTCAGTCGAACTGTTCGGGGAAAAGGTGCCGTTCGGAAACCACCTGATGTACGAGGCGACGAGCCTCGACGGGTTCACCGTCTTCCCCGAGATCTGCGAAGACGTGTGGACGCCCATCCCCCCGAGCACGTATGCAGCCATGGGGGGCGCCACCATCTGCGCCAACCTATCCGCCAGCAATATTACGATGGGCAAGGCGGGGTACCGCCGGCAACTGTGCGCCAACCAGTCCGGCCGGTGCCTCTCCGCCTACCTGTACGCCGCCTCCGGGCCCGGAGAGTCGACGACGGACATGGCATGGGACGGCCACGCCCTCATCTACGAAAACGCTCGCCGGCTGGCCGAATCAGAGCGATTCGCGGATGATGAGCAGTTGATCACCGCCGATATCGACGTCGGCCGGTTACAGCAGGAGCGAATGCGCATGACGAGCTTCAACGACGCAGCCGGCGAGCACAGCGACCGCATCGCCCGGCTCCGGCGGATTCCGTTCGACTTCGACGTTCCGACGGCATCGGTTCCCCTCGAGCGGACGCTGGAACGGTATCCATACGTGCCGGCCAACCCAGACCTGCGGGACGAGCGCTGCCGCGAAGCGTACAACATCCAGATTCAGGGGCTGGAGCAGCGGCTCCGCGCCACGGGCATCGACAAGCTCGTCCTCGGCATCAGCGGCGGCCTGGACTCGACGCAGGCGCTGCTCGTGGCGGCTCGGACGATGGACCGCCTGGGCCTGCCGCGGAACAACATTCTATGTTACACTCTCCCCGGGTATGCCACCAGCGAGCGCACCCGGACGAACGCCCATCGACTCATGGACGCGCTGGGCGTGTCTGCGAACGAGATCGACATCGAACCGCTCACGGCGGCCATGTTCGAAGCGCTCGATCACCCGTTTCACCACGGGGAAGAGCAGTACGACATCACGTTCGAAAACGTCCAGGCGGGTGCGCGCACCTCCCTTCTCTTCCGGCTGGCGAACCACGAGGGCGGGATGGTGGTCGGGACCGGTGACCTGAGCGAACTCGCGCTGGGCTGGGCGACATACGGTGTCGGCGACCACATGTCGCACTACGCGGTCAATGCCTCCGTCCCGAAGACATTGATCAGTCACCTTATCCACTGGGTCTGCGAAACCGACCCGTTCGGCGACGCTGCGACGAACGTGCTCCGCTCCATTCTCGACACAGAGATCTCGCCCGAACTCGTGCCCGGATCCTCCGATGGCCGGCAACCATCACAATCGTCGGAGGACATCGTCGGCCCGTACCCGCTGCAGGACTTCAACCTGTACTACATCAGCCGCTTTGGTTTTCGCCCGAGCAAGGTGGCCTTTCTGTCGCACCACGCCTGGGGGCCGGGATCGGCCGAGCGTGTGCCAGGCGACGAGTCGGAGGAGTACGACATTGCCGAAATCAAGGCGTGGCTCCGCGTCTTTGTTCGCCGATTCTTCGAGTTCAGCCAGTTCAAGCGGTCGGCCATCCCGAACGCACCGAAGGTTGGATCGGGCGGATCGCTCTCCCCTCGCGGCGACTGGCGTGCCCCGTCGGACGCCAGCGCAAAGGCCTGGCTTGACGAGCTGGATCGCAACGTGCCGGAGGCGCTTTGAATCGCGGCGATCCGGTGTGCAGAGTGGAACGAGATCCCGCGACCCACCCGGCTGATCGCCCTGATTTCCAACTTGGCTTACTTGCAATAACGGTTACACCCTTTCGGGCCATCCGATGCGTGTGAAACATCAGTGATCGGCCTTATCCGTGAAACCGACCGCCGCACGGCAGGTTTGGGCACATACCTTTACGGAGAGGATCCGCGACAGCATGACCCAGGCCCGTAGCTCAACTGGTAGAGCAACGGACTCTTAATCCGTGGGTTGGGGGTTCGAGTCCCCCCGGGCCTACCATCATACAGATCAGAAATTAGCCCCTGAGCGCCGGAGACGGTGGTTCAGGGGCTTTTTATTTCGGCATAGACGCTCCTCCGCCTGCACGCTCGGTCCGTTCCGTCGACGCATCCTCGACCGAGATCGCTTTCTCCTGAGCGGCCGCAAGCAAGGAACGCACGATGCCTGAAATACGGAGCCGGGTCCGCGTGCCACCGCTCAACCCGCCTCTTCCTCCGTTCACGCCGGCAACTCCATTTTAAGCGCCAAACACTTCGCGCGACAAACGAAGTGCGCGTCGCTCGCCTTTACCGACGCGTTCTGTCCTATTCTTAATCGATCGGTTCAGTTCAACCAGGACGGGATATCGACGCATTACATAGACGGCGAAATCACGACCAAACCGAGGGGCTGCAGCCAGCCGCCTGCCGCATTGATGGTTATTCGCACCTGAGCGTAACTGCCTTCGCGACACGGCCACGATTCTTTCTTCGCTACGCGTTGTTTTCGTTGAATCGCAGCAGGTTTCCAAACGGGTCGTCGAGTTCCATCTGCTTCGTCTGCCAGGGCGTTGACGAAATCCCCGGAGGTGTCCACGGACCCGGCTTCTGGGACAACTCGTCGTGGAGCGCGTCGATACCGGTGGTCTCAACGAAGACAACGGAGCCCCTTGCGAAACGGTCGTTTTCGGACAAGTGAAGGACGAGCCCATCGCGAGACATCTGCATGTAGACCGGCGCATCCTCTGCATAGTAGTGCTCCCAGTCCACCTTGAAGCCAAGAAATTCCCCATAGAACTGCTTAGCCACCTGAACATCGGTGATGCGAAGGATGGGAATTCCCTTGAGTTCCACCTTGTTCATCGTTCTATGCCAATCGTTGCGGTGCACGTAGAGAGATTTCCGCCGCGCCGGGCTTCGTGACGTTCGAGACATGTCGAGAAAGGTCGTGACATGCCAACGATTATAAAGTCATCAGGCATCCTCGGTTGCAAGCGGGGCCACAGCGCTCCTTACCGACCGCGGAAACGTATCGCCTGCTCCGAGACCCGCCCCGTGCCCCACTCCCCTCCCCGTGATTTAGCCGGTCAAAAGCAGAGAATCGGCGCGACCCGCCGCGACCTAGAGCGTGCTCAAGAATCCAACAAATAGAATCCCGAAACCGCCGATCTCAGCAACGATCAGCGCCCCCATAAACGCGATGATCACCCAGTTTGGGAGCGTAAATGATCCCAGTCGGTGCGGGCGTTTCATTTGATTATCGGTGTCTTTCAGAATCCCATGGATCACATACGTCGAAATCGCCAGAGCGAAAAACACGATGGGCGCGAGGGCCGACCAGAACGTCACCGTCTCAGAGTAGGGACTCAGTTCGACAAATTTGGCCAGAACCAGTGTGGCAAAGCTATACATCAGCGAAGATCGATGCGCGATGTCAACATAGACAGGGGCTTGAGCTTCCTCCGAAGAATGGATGTGGTAGTACTTCCAGGCGCCCGTGAATAGACCGGTGAGGAGAAAAACTCCACACGCTGTATAGGCGAAGAGCAGGGTTGGAGCCATGGGGGACCCGAGCCGATAAATGAATGCTTACAGTTAATATTAGGCGTAAACGATCATGGTGGCCTGACTGAACCCACAAATCTATTCTTGAGTGGATACGTCTATTTTCCCATTCCTTCCCTCCTGCCCGACACGGGTACCACCTTCGCCGACAGGAATTCGCGGACTCGGAGGGGTTCCGGAGCCGCGGTTGACAACGCTGGATTCCCGCGGCCGCACGCCCATCGCTCCGAGCGCTTCCAGGCATGGCCTCGGTGCTCATGGCGCCGCTTTGTAAGAGTGCTGTCTCCCGCTCAAACGTAGCCGCACCGCACAGGGCGTATAGATGGAAACCGCGTGGAAGACGCTCTCGGGAAAAATGAGCGCCAGCCCGCTGTCTGCCGCACGCGGGTTAGGCGGATCCATCAGGGATCTCGCTGATCTCCAGGAGGTGTCCGTCGGGGTCCCGGAAGAAGCAGCGGATCTCACCGCCGCGGTCATGAGGCGGCGTCAAAAACTTCGCGCCTCGCCCCCGCAATATCTCATAGGCTGCCTGGCAGTCCGGCACCCGCATCGTCAACTGGTGGCTGACCACATCGGGGTCCGGGGGCGGCGCAAACGTCACCGACGGCTTGTCCTCGGTGGGTCCGCCCCCTGTCACCAGCAGCAGCCACACTCCCTGAAACTGGAGCACGAGGGAGGTCCCGCCATATTCTCTGTGCACGTCAGCGCCGAGAACGTTACAGTAGAACGCCCGCGAACGATCGAGATCGCTGACGACCAGCAGCTGTGTTAGCTCCACCGCACCGGTTGGGAAGTCATCCATGATGTCACTCTTCTGCACAATGGGTTAGCTCACCGGCCGTGATCACACCGCGCCTCACGGTGAGCAACCGAGACGCGCCGGTCAATTCTACGCGCACACCGACACCGTCCGGTGCAGCACCGAGTCATATTGCTAAAGCGCCGAATCGCTCCTTCGACCTGTTCTTGAGGGCTAGCACCCGCTGTTCAAGTTCAGTCGCATTCTCCTGAAACTCGGTCTCTTCATCAACTGGGTCCAACCCAAGACCTCGCTCTGTACGTTCAAGAATTGGGGGGCCAAGTACCGCCTGTTGCAGTTGGACGGTACGTACGTCTTCCAGAAACGAAGTAGTCGTTTCGCCTCTTTCCTGATATCCACGAACGGCGCAGTCACAAACCAAGACTTCGACGGCGAGAGCTTCTACCGGATGCCCGAGAAAGTGCCGGTTGCTGCTTGACTTTCAAGAGGGTATCTACCGGTCGAGTTCACCTGTGGAAACTTGCGGCACCACTTCTGGGACAGGCAGAATAAGTGCTGAACTTCCATACGAAAGTAAAAGCGCATACGCTTTTCGCCAGGTGCAACGCTCGGGTATACGGCCATCGTTTCCGCTCAACGTTTTGCGCCGACGCGAATCCACTCGGTAAGTTTTATCCGGATCCGTTGTGTTCGCTCCGGGCTGATCGTGCCAATCCTTACCTCCAGCATCTCACCTTCCACGACAGCCAGACGGCCAATCCGAAACACGCTCGTTTGCGTTGAGTCCCGAGCGGGCAAAGCCCTCATCATCTTCCTCGATCATCTCGTCGAACCCGTCGATTCGCTGATGCACTTGCGAGGAGATCATACAGATCAGCCAATCCTCGTAGGCGCCTGGCACCTCACTGAGCAACAACGCCGGGCGAAGCTTGCCTTCCGACAAATCCGTTCGCGGGAACTGAAACAGCACGATTCGGCCCGGCTCGTTCATGACGAGGAGAAGCGTTCTTCAAAATCCTCCGGGGTATACTCGGGACCTTCCTCGCTATCCATGCCTCGCATCGCCAGCGACAAGGATTGTCGAGACCACGCTTGCTCCTCCCGACGCGCTTGCTGCCGCTCGGCTATGCGAGAAGGTATTCCACGAAGTGGAGAACTTCGGCCTGCATTCGTTTCGGCAGTTGCTGAACCCGCTCGTTGATTTTCTCCGTCAAGTTCGTGTGACGAGATCCGATGTTGAGAGATGCTTCCCAGTTTTGGGCCAATCTTTACGCTCAGCCCGACGCCCAGTTCACGGTGGACGCTGTTGTGGCCGCGTTGTATTTAGACAAGCGTCAGGGCTGAGAGTCGATTACCTTGTCTTGATCCGGTGAGTCCGTAGCCGCATGAGTCCGCGACAGAAGCATGTGTCTGTTCGGATGAGCCTGTCCGTTGCGTCAGCCCCCGCCTGCCGCCGCCGATGCCGAATAGCACCTCAGGCCATGGGTGCACCAAACACCCAGCGGAGGCCGAGTCGGTCGAACTCCGATGGATCTCGCGACGCATAGCAGACCTCACCGTCGAGTGGGCACGGGAGAAGAATCGTCTCCATGCCGTCCACGCAAGCCGCACGATGAGCACGATCGTGGTGAATGACATTCAAGTCAACATTCGTCATCTCGCTCGGCGTATCCAGGAGATCGTCCGGCAAGGCTGAAAACTCGTCCGCTCAATCCTGCCCCTGCAAGCGACCTATGCTCATGCAACGAGCGTTCGGGAGATCGTTGCGAAGAGCGCCATCCAGCTTCTGCGGGAACGGCTTTCTTTGCCAAAAGACATGAGCGTGTGTGAGGGGGGCCTACGTCGGGCTCGACGTACGGCAGCATCGGTCCGGTCGGTCCGTTGAAACCCGCCCACGTACCTCGGGAAGGCAACGTACACATCCGGCGTGCACACTACATGCCCGCCCTCGTAGCGGTGCGCCGTGAGCCCCATGTCGGGGCCTTCTACCAACACCTGACCGAACAAGGCAAATCGAAAATGGTCGCCGTCGTAGTGGTCATGCGAAACCGAAGGTTCACGCCAGTACAACGACTACACAGTCTCTACGGAATGCTCAAGCACAAGGCTGACTTCGACGGGACAACGTTCTATCAGATGGGTCCCGTCGACACTTGACGTTCAAGAGAGCACGTAATGTAGTGTTCATCTGCGAAAATCCTGGCACCCCATTCGAAATTGACCGAGGCGTCAAGCGTATGTGCGACGCGAACCCGCGTCTGCTTTTCGTCAGGTGAAGCGCAGCGGTACAAGGCCCTATTAATCAACGTTCGAATTCGGATCAACTTTCGTATTCGGATGCATGGTTCGAATGAAAAGGAGCCCGTCCATCACTTCTGTCCAGTCCGCACGCATCTCCTCGTAGCCGAGTGGGCGGGCCACCTGCGGCTTGGACAGCCAGTGCGAGCTCGGCACATCCGTAAAATCGAGGACCGAATAATCGTGAGAAAGGGTACCCAATAAGGCCTCGACACTGCCCGCACTCGGCTCGTCAAGGGTCGTTGGCCCCTGATCGTCCCAGTAGAATGCCCCATACTTCCCCCCATGTGCTGTAATTCCGAGTGTATAGATGCCTCCATCAAATTTCTCTGCCAACACGTCGCCCATCGACGTTTGCCCTTCATATGAGCGATCGGCAGTGATGCGCTCGATCGAACTGAGATTGCGGACGCCATGCGAGCTCGCAATCCATACGATCAATTTTCTATCAGGGTGCGCCTCTGCTGCCAACCATACCAGGTTGTGTGCCATCTGACGGTTCCGAGGCTCGTAGCTGCGCTGGAAACCGGTTTGCACTTGCGCCTTCACGTTTTCGAGCATGAGCGCCCAGAACTCGTCTTTAGACGAGCCGTCCTCCAGAGGCTGAATCAACCGGTCGACCTGTGTAATGAACTGGCGGTACGCAGCCGTGTCACGGGCGAGGGCGAGCGGATTCCTCAATTGCGTGCGAAGGGTCTGCTCGAAATTCGTTCCTTCTACCACCTCCGCCCATTGATTCTGACTCAGAAGATGGCTCTTTAGCCGAACCAAGAAAAGGGAGTCGCTTGGAGGTCGCAAAGCACCATCGATCCCTGCGAGGTGAAGAGGCGTCTCCGTGGTTTGCGTCTCGGCGTAGTAGCGGAGCACCGGGCGGACCTGCTTGCTCTCTGCCCACGGGCGGGACAAGGTGTTCGTGGCCGCCTGTAGATATTCGTCAGGGGTCGTCGCTCGCTCGGTGGCCAGCCGCAGGTCGTAAAGCCCGCTTTCGAAGGCCAAAACGTCGAAGTTCATCTCCTGATGCAAGAACTTGACGAGGCGACCTTTTGCCCGAAACGCTGTTCCGTCCCCATGAGTCGGCTCTCCAAGAACTACGATCCGTCGATTACCGATGTGCTGCTTGAGAGGCATCAGATCCGAAAACGATTCCTCCGCCGGATCGACCGTATGGAGGGGTAGAATCCACTGCCGAAGATCTGAAACTTTTTCGCGGGTCGAGAGGGAATCTGTCTGCGCAGGACTCTCGACCGGCAACAGAAGCACAAGTGCGAGGACGAACACAAAGCGAGACATGGCGACTCTGCTGTTCTGAAGAAGTGTGATCAGATAAGGCTTATCACAGACTCGTTCACCTGACCCGGGTATGGGAAACGGTTTGCTCCGATTGACGCCGCCTGAACGGATGTATAAGGCAGCGTTTCCATCCGCTTGTGACGTCGCTTCCGGTCGGCAAACTCAACCTTCCGTACCTACTCAGCACGAAAATGGCAACAGCCCAGTTCAGGTGCAATGCGTTGGTAGGACGCACTCCTCTCTGTGACCTTGGCGGAATGAAAATATGTACGATGTGCTCAGTACCACCACATACATTCAAAATTCAACGCTCCGGAAGACTCCTCGGGCAACAGCACATTCGGCACGGCGCGGACAGTTTGCGTACATAAATAACCGTTCTTCATTGCTCTGGCCAGTGACCGAATCCCATAAGCTTAGGGGAAACGGGCGGTCTATCGGGAATACAACTTCAAGGCGGTACTCCCAGTGCGGATACTCCGGTTCAAATTTGAAACGTCCGACTATGGCCTTTTTTCCAGCTATTGTTGTCGTGTCTACAGAACGACACACATAGTAGTGACGCTCTTCAGCTATTCCTCCTCCCCAACGACCGTAATCGAAACCGATGCGGAACACTGTTGAGTTTGCCGTCGAATCCTGAAAAGTGCCTGGGTATGAATCGATTCCGATTTCATCCTCGTCGATTTGCTGCAAGCCTGGAGGCAGCCAGAACGAAAACACGGGCTCCCCTCCTACGAATTCCCACCAAGAAGTACCCGGCTCCAGTGACTCATAGGGGGCACACTCCGCATGAACCTGCCGGCTCGTTGAGTCCGGAGCGGCGTAAGCGATCAGACCCGGAAGTACGACAATTCCGAGTATAGCTATCGTATGAAAGCGGGATAAAAGATGTACCATTCCGAATTTAGATAATGGCTTCGCGCGTAATCGGCATGCAGACCAACGTTGATTACGTAAAAATGTACTACGGAACGTCGGAAATTGAACGCAGCAACAAAATGGCGAGGCACGTCCGCGCTGACGCGCGTGTTATACAGTGATCTAACTGGATGAATCCGGAGATTGAACGAATGACCGGAAGCCTCCGTACACCATCCGTTCAACATCAAAAATCAATCTTTTAGCGTCGGTCAACGGGGTGATTAATTCTGTCATCCTTGCGTCGGTAGGAACTCGCTTATTTGCCAAGTCACGAGTCTCTTTTGAGGGAAAAACAACCCATCCAAATACAACAACTTCATCTTCTTTCACATCCACGGCGTCAATGAAAGAACGCGTGCCTTCAAATTTCAAATCATCTCCGACATATTCGAAATAAGCAATGGCTCCATACTCTCTCCAAATATCAGCCACTCGTTCGGACACACTCTTGTATTCGTCCAGGTGAATTCGTGGAACCGGAAGTACAAATCCATCGATATATTGTGTCATGCTACTGTAAGCTTCCTCATTATCTGACCCAGTCAAAAGTAGAGAGTTCGAGGGGAAGCAGGCTCACGGGTGGCTATTGCCCGAGCGATGTGTGCGGCCTGCGGTGGTTGTAGTCATACGTCCATTCCTGCGCTTTCTTCCGGACCTCGTCGAGCGTCCGGAAGACGTACGCGTTGAGGAGTTCACGCCGGAGGCGGTTGAGTCCTTAATATTGTGTAATCCGGGTGGCGACTAGAAAAAGCCATCGCGTTCTGCCAGGTTGGAAGAGAGACCATTCCACCCAAACCGACATACTTGTGATGGCCACCATTGAGATTACAATCGACGACACCAAGATCCAAGACCTTTTGCAGGGCGATCAGGGCTGATCGGCGTTACTCGGATCGATCCTGAACCAGGTTCTGGATGCGGAACGTTCGCCCATTCTGCAGATGTCGGTTCGGCTCCAAGCTGTCGTCGATGTAATCCAGGCTCCAGACCTGGTTCGGTCCGATCGACTGGAACAGTCGCTGCTTCACGCGAGCAGGCAGCCGTTTCTCGGCGCGTCGCCGGATAATGAGCCCGAGCGCCGTGTAGATCGTGTAGATCCGCTTGTGATTCCAAGGTCGCCCCGCGAATCGCAGTCGGTGGTACGCCTGCCAGAAGCCGAACGCCGGGTGCCTCGCGACGAGCCCGTTCAGTGCGTCGATCACCGCTTCGTCTTGCTTCGGCTTCGGTGTGTACCGGTACGTGCCCCGGGCCAGGCCCACGGCCTGGCAGCCCTTGCGGATGCTCACGCGGTGCTCGGTGTTCATGTGCGTGACCAGCCTGCGCTTCTCCCCCGGGCTCAGAGCTTTTTTTCGACGGCATCCTTCAGCGCGTCGTGCACCAGCGAGACGTTGGCGTACGTCTTCTTCAGCCGCGCGATCTCCCCCTCCAGGTCCTTCAGGCGTTTGAGGTCGCTGGCGGTCAGGCCGCCGTACTTGGCCTTTCAGTTGTACAGGCCGATGTTCAATCGCCCGTGGCGCCGCTGATGCCGATCTCACGGCAGAGGCCCGGCACTTTCTCTCCGCGCTCGTTGCGCCCCAAGACGGAGATGATCTTGGCTTCGCTGAATCGGGATCTCTTCACGGATCGAAGATAAGGCGTTTTTCTATTTCCGACCGGGCGAATTTCGGGGAAGCCTACAAATCCAGCGGGTCGAACGTGGTGCCAAGGACAAATGTGAGCGTCGCTCTAGGAGGACACGAGATCAACGACCTCTGTCAGAAGGTGGTCTTTCCTACTCTGAGTTCGTTCTCTGCACTGGTTGTACAGGCCCATCATCTCTTCTTGAACAGACAAGTTGAAGTCCCTCCCCACGTCATATCACTGTATCAGATCAAGAGTGGCCAGATGCAACAATGACAGGGAGCCTTCACCTTCACGAATCCATGGTTTTGCCCCTGCAGCGAGCCTCGTTCTCTACTTAGAGAAAGGGACTTCTTCCAGAGCCCTCCGCCCTTCGGGCTAATCGGCCAGGGGCCTCGCCTCCAGCTGGCGCGCTGTGCGCTCGTCTGCGGGAAAGAAGGTTTCAATCCGTAGCTCTTCCAAAGCAGGCGCCTGTGCCGAATCGAAGGCGAGCACGCTCCCGATTAAGCGAAGTTCCATCCCATCCATCGACAATTGCAGCACCAGCGCAGGGTTGCGAGAAGGCGTCGGAGGGCGTTTGGCAAAGTCCCCGTACGACGCGATCTCGTCGAGCAGCAAAGCGAGATCCTCGTCGAGTGGATTGTGGACCGACTCGCGGTGAAGACGATCGTAGAAATGAGCGCTCGCCTCCGGCCAGTTGACGATGCATGATCGCAGTCCAGCCGGGTGAAACAGCAGCCGAGCGAGGTTCGGTTCTGAGGGCTCCTCGATGCCGCCCGGCCCGAAGAATTGATTCAGGAACTCTTCCCCAGGACGGTTGGCCATCCGCACGTTCCAATGCCGGTCGATCGCGACAGCGAAGAAGGGGTCGTGGCGCTGGAGAATAGACGCGACCAGTTGACGGTGGTGGGCCAGTTCCGACTCCGAAAGCGTTGCCTCGGAATACGGCCGCGCAAAACCGGCCGCTTCGAACACGACGTTCCGCTCGCGGAGGGGGACGTCGAGCGCGTCCGTAAGCGCAAACAGCGCCTCCCGGGACGGTGTGGACCGGCCCGTTTCGACAAAACTGACGTGCCGCGCCGACAAGTCCGCGTCGAGGGCAAGATCCATCTGGCTCATCCCCCGATGCGTTCGCCAGCGCCGAATCATCGCGCCTACCTCGAATTGGTCGTCGAAATAATCCATGTGGAAGTGGGGAAAGAACCGGAATGGAGGGACGGTCGCACCCAGAACGGCACGATGCTTACCTCGGAGGTAATTGACTGAATTATGTTCCGGCCTCACCTTAGAGCCGACACGAACCAAATCGCTTCCCAACCTATGATCGATCATGAACCCCACTCTGCTTCGTATCGCCCTTGGTGGCAACGCCCTCTTCTCCGCCGTGTGCGGCCTCATTCTGATTAGCATCACCGAATCGGCTGCCGCCATGATTGGGGACGTCGACGCGTGGATCTTGCTCCTCCTCGGGGTCGGCCTGCTTCTGTTTGCTGCATTCCTCGGATGGAACGTGTGGCGCCCGACGCCTCATCCGGTCTACGCAATGCTCATAACCGGCGCGGATCTAGGATGGGTCGCGGGTAGCGCCGTGCTCATGCTGCTACCATCCACGCCTCTTTCTGCCACCGGAACCCGCGTCGTCATCGGCGTCGCCGGGGTAGTACTGGTCTGCGCCCTTCTCCAGCTTGCCGGACTGCGGGCTCTTACGCGCAACCGGCGCGGCGCGACGACCGCGCGCAGCGCATTCGAAATCACAAAGCGGGCGGAAGCCCCGCCCGCGGTGGTCTGGGACATCGTCCGCGACCTGGAACGCATCGGGGAATTCTCTCCGTCCCTGGAAAGCGTTGAAGTAATGGGCGAGAAGATGGAAGCGCGTCGCACGTGCAAGAACCGGAGCGGACAGCGCTGGTCCGAGGACGTAATCGAGTGGAACGATCACGCCCAGGCCCTTACGGTCCGGTTCGACGCTGAAGCCCCCGACTTTCCGCTTCCGCTGAAGGAGATGTATGGAGGGTGGACGATAGACTCGGCCGGCGATCACGCCGACGTCACCGTCTGGTACGAGTACACAGTGGCTGGAGGCCTTCTCGGCGAGATCGCGGCGCCGCTTATTGCCCACCAAGTTCGGGGCATGATGACGACGACGATCTCCAACATGGAGGCGGAAGCGCAGCGCATGGCCGCAGTAACGGCAGGCGTGTGAGGTTACGTACAGGTTTCCATTCTTCGAACCGGATCGTCGCGAGGCAATGGTCTTTAGCGGATTCCCGTCCTACCGATCGCCGTGCCGCCCCCTTGCCGGACGGTGAGTGTCGCAAAGGTTCGGGGATTCGCAATTTGATTTGTGGGATTCCTGAGCACGCCTTGGCTCACCGGATTCCGATTTCCCGTCGGATGAATTCGACTGCAACGCCGCCACATCCCTGCTCAACGCTAACTAAAACAGGAGAAATGCATAACACACCCACCCTTATTATCGTTATTGTATCTACACTTTTATTAGTCGGTTGCGACTCAGAACAACCCGTTCCGGCAGAACCAATCGAAGTCTCTATCGGCAAGAACACCTTCGAAACGAATGAGGATCAACTGCCGGGGATAAATCGGGTCTGGTACTATCGCCCTCCCCTCGTCCGTGATTCTCTGCGTTTGGTTATGGTTCTTCATGGGATGGGACGCAACGGGGAGGACTATCTCGACTCGTGGATACGTTTTGCCGATGAGAACCAGTTTCTGGTGGTCGCTCCAGAATTTTCCGATGAGCACATCATTGGATTTGTGGGTTCTCTCTCGGAAGGTGGCTTCGAATATCGATACACGACAGGCAACGTCGTATCGTGGTTTTCCCGAGACCTGCCTGAGAAGGATTGGTATTTCAGATCTATCGAAAAACTGTTTGGGATTTTCCGTCGCTCTGATTCCCGGGTAATGGGTCGCTACGTCCTCTTCGGCCATTCAGCCGGGGGACAGTTCGTCCACCGAATGGTACTTTTTAACCCAGGTGCCCGCTTCGATTTGGCTATAGCCGCCAACTCCGGATGGTACACCCTTCCCGATGGTGAACAGAACTATCCATACGGGCTTTCTGGTGCTCCCAAGGTCCAACGCCGCCTCGATGAATCGCTTCAACGTCCCCTCGTAGTCTTTCTGGGGTCTGACGACACGCCGGACCAAGGTGGTTTCCGGACGCGGTCCGAGGCAATGAAACAGGGGGAATCACGGCCACAAAGAGGCAAGCACTTCTTCGACTTTGCTCAGCAAGTTGCCGATAGAAAAGAGCTTACTTTGGACTGGAAGATCAAATATGCAGAAGGTATCGGTCACAATTACAGAGACATGGCTGAAGCATCGATTCCTCTCATTCAAGAAAGAGGATTGGCACCAAATGAGTAGCTATGGTCAGACTACACAACACGGGTCACACTAGACGAAAAGGGGATCTCGTCCTGCTTAATCGAAGGGGAGAGCACGGCTCTCACGGGCACGTCTTCTCGCGCCGCATCCGTAAACGGATCGGTCGAAAGAAAGACGGAATCTATTTTCCGGCGGTAGCCTTCTGGGATCGGAAGTTCTTCGATCATCGTGGTGGCTCCTGCACCCGGTTAAACGGTCGAGTTCTAATGCGAAGGGAAGGAGATAATACGAACCCGGTACCGGATTCACCATCGCTGGAAAAGAGCTAACACCCTTCGTCAGAAGCAGCGTGGGGTTATGTGGCGCTAGCTTTCGCCTTGGTGCCATCCGTCAGACAGCAACCCGCGCAGACGATCTGCATCACGCTCCAACTGCTCGTCTGTGCGCGTACGCACATGCTTGAGCGGTTCCAGCACCGTATTCGGATCGTCGTGCGGAACCAAATGAAGATGCGCATGGGGAAGGCCGCTACCGAACGCGAGATACGCTACGGATCGGCACCCAAGCGACCGATGCAGCCCAAGGGCAAACCGCTGCGCAAGTGCGAGGACGTTGGCGTGTTCGTGTGGGGTGAGTTCGTAAAGCTTTACGACATGCCGTTTCGGCACGACCATGCAATGCCCAAAGCTCAACGGTTTGCGATCGAGCACAACAAACGAGTTGTCGGTTTCAAAAAGCCCATGGGGTGGCAAACCGTCTGATACGATGTTGCAGAAAGAGCAGTCTTGTGGGCTCATTTGCGTTTGCGGTTTACCTGCGTCTGCGCCGCATAACGGGTAACGTGGAAGAGAGGACACCTGCAGCAGTAACTTGAGATGATCAAGGTCTCAACATCTGCTCACAAGCATCCTCTCATTCCGATGAACACAGCATACCTCGGTTTAGATTTGCATGCAAGAACGTGCACGCTCGGCGTCATGGACACGGAGGGCACCTACCATGG
>NZ_DAXETW010000051.1:0-11073 GCF_051155795.1 Longibacter sp. | reverse complement strand
GCCGGTTTTTTGGTCAAGCAAAAAACCGGCACCAACGGAAGGGGTAGATGCCTCCCTTCGCCGTGCGCGCCTCGTCATGCCGGACCCCGATCCGGCATCTCGTCGGTGCTGGCGGCTCGCTGTGCACCGAGCAGGCGCCGCACGTGTCCACGGCGGCCTTTCTCCCTGTCTCATTTTTTGACTCGCCAAAAAACGAGACGCAAAAAAAACGACCCGTCCACCGCGCTTCGTCTAGCACTACGCCTCCGCCACACCAATCCGGTGCTAGCTCGCTGCGCTCGCGTCGCGGAACGACTCCAAAGGGCCCGAAGGGTCATCCTGGCGACTCGCGAGCACAGCTCGCTCAGACAGGGATTTGTTCATGTCGTGGCTCTGGCTTCGCGCACCACGGGCACTAACTCGCGATGCTCATGTCGCTCAAGACGACGAAGCGCGCAAGGCCGAGGGGAACAACATCTGAATCCATGAATGCCGCGCCATCGCCCGAATCTCGAGCAGGGACAGACGTACAGGTGTACCAGCGAACCCAGCACCCAAACCTCACCCCCCTCCCCCTTTCTCCCTCTCACCCTTTCGCAACCCCTGGACCGCGCAAGGCCGGGGGGTACGGCAATCTTGGCTCAGGGAGATAAAGTTCTCAGTCTGAGCGTCGTTTCGGCCCTTGGAGACGTTCGCCGCTCGGACGGGAGCGGAGGCCCCGCGACCGACCACCTCCGAATTACGGAATCGGTGGAAACGGTCGTCGGGAAATGCTCCCCGCGAAGACCTCGAAGCGATACAATATGCTCTCCGCAAAGGGGTCGCTGAGAGGTCGAGCCTTGGAGCATTTCAGCGGGGCCGTAGCGAGCGTCAGGCGAAGGTCTCCCAGGCCTTGACTTTTTTTTGCCGGTTTTTGGGTCAAGCCAAAAACCGGCACCAAGGATAGGGATAGCTGTCCTCTCTCTGTCTCATTTTTTGACTCGCCAAAAAACGAGACGCAAAAAAGCGCCCCGGCGGTCCGCGGTCCGGCGGGCGTTTCCGTTCGGACGCGGAATGAATCGGAACTCGCCCGCACGGCGGGCTCAGACAACGATTCATTCTAATCGCGTCCTCGCTTCACCGCCTGATGCGCCGGACCGCGCAAGGCCGGGGGGTACGACATGTGAATCCATGAGGGGAGCGCTATGGCCGGAATCTGGTGCTCGGACAGAAACACAGGCATACCTGCGAACCCAAACCCCAAACCTCACACCCCTTCCCCCTCACTGAAGAACTGTAACGATCGGCATGTCACATGCCGGGGTGGTTTGATTCTAACCCGCAGCACTCATATTGTACACATGCATGTGTGATATATGAGGGGTGGGTGAGATTCTGTCCCTGTGGAGAACATGGTTGATCGATACGGCAGATGGGTATGGACGTCGGGTGTGTGTGCATTCCCCATGTGGGAGCGTGGGCGATTCGTGAATGTGAAGGACGGGACGCGCTGGGCGATCTGGTGGTCGTGGAGGCGGGGCGTGTGACGGCTGCGTCGGTCGCGGCACAGTCGGCCGGCGTGGAGACGGGCATGACGATCGCCCGTGTGCGTACGGTCTGCCCCGAAGCGACGGTGCGTCCCCGGGACCCGGCGCTGGAGGCGGCTGCATGGCAGCACGTAGAGACCCGGCTGAATGCCACAACCCCGTACGTGGAGACGGAGGAGCCGGGCCGCGCCTTCGTTCGTCCTCACCGTCGCGACGATCTGGCCCGGGCGATCGAGGATCTCGGCGCGCGGGCGGCCCTGGCGCCGTCGCGAGCCGTGGCCCGACTGGCGGCAGGAAAGGCCATCCGCGGAGAGCTGCTGCAGATCGACGCCGAGAATGTGACGAGCTTTCTGCGTCGCCTGTCGGTCGATGCCCTCGGGCAAACCGTTGTGTCGCCGGACCTGGCCGAGCAACTGGCCCTCTTCGGCTACGACACCGTGCACGCCGTTCGCTCGCTGTCGAAGCGTCACCTCACCGCGCAGTTCGGAGAGGACGGCGCCCGGCTCCACGCCTTCCTGCACGACGACGATCCGCCGGTGTCGGCGTACGTGCCGCCGCCGTCGATCCGGGAGGCCTACACCTTCGAGCACGATCACAAGGAGCCCGGACGGATCGAGGCGGTCCTCGCCGAGCTGGTCGAGGAAGGGGCTCAGCGACTCGACCGGCGGACCACGCAGCGGCTCACGATCCGGCTGGAGGAACGCGGGGAGCCGACGCAGACCGCGGCTCGCACGCTTCGCGAACCCAAAGAGGATGCCGGGGACCTGGCCGGTCTGGCGTCGACGCTGCTCCATACGCTGGTGCACGACGGCATGCGGGTCTCCGCGGTGTCGGTCGAACTGGGCGCACTCGCCACACCGACCGGGCGACAGGGACGCCTCTTCCACGAGCGACCCGGTGTGCGCAGGGCGGTCGAAGCCGTCGAACAGCGATACCCCGGGGCCGTCCGGCGCGTCGTTACGGATGCAGCCGCCATCTTCGACGAAGACCGGTACGACTTCGTCCCCGTCCGCGCAGCCTGAGGGGCCAGGTTGTACCACTCCCTTCGTTCGGGCTTCTCCCCGTCCTCCGATCCTTCCCTTGTCGTATGCGTCGCGTTTTCGTACCGGTCGAAGTCCAGTGCCGCAACGACGTCCCGAAGCGCGTGCGATGGAACGGAACGGACTACCGGGTCGAGGCGATGGCCGAGTGCTGGGTGGTGGAGTCCCGGTGGTGGAACGCCTCCGCCTTCAGCCGCCGCGTCTACTACCGCCTCTACACCGACCGCGGCGTGCTGGAGGTCTTTCGCAGCGACGGCCGGTGGATCCTCGCTCGTGTCGCGGACTGAAAGGCAATGCGAAATTTCGAGTGCGAACGTCGAAATGGCTGGAGGTTTGGCAGTGTGAAAGTTTGAACGTGGGGAGGTGTGGATGTCTGTATGTGTGTAGGTCTGTGGGTGATTGGGTCGATCCCTGAACCCGAGTAGTACCCCGCTGAACTCTGAACCCTGAACTCTGAACCTTTTGCCTGTTGCTCACCTCCATACGCGCAGCTGGTTTTCCTTTCAGGACGGCGGGTCGTCGCCGGAGGATCTGGCGCGGAGAGCGGCAGAGCTGGGGATACCGGCGGTGGCGCTGACGGACCGGCACGGCGTCTACGGCGCGGTCCGGTTTCAGAAAGCGTGCCGGGAGCAGGGCATCCACCCGGTCATCGGCGCGGAGGTGGACGTAGCTCCGGTCTGGGACGCGGAGGAGGGAGACGATGGGGAGAACGCGGCTCCCCTCGTGCTCCTCGCCGCCACCCGAGAGGGCTACTCGCACCTCTGCCGGATCCTCACGGCGGCGCATCTGCGGGATCGGGATCAACCGTTCGCCACGCTGGGCGACCTGTCGACGCACGCGGAGGACCTGTTCTGCCTGACCGGTACGTACGGCAGCCGATGCTGGGCGCTGGTGGACGCGTGCCGCCACAACGGAGCGGTGCGGTGGATCCGAACGCTCGAGCGCATCTTTGGGGAGCGTCTCTCCATCGAGATCAGCAACCACCTTCGTCCCGGCGACAAAAAACGGATGCAGCGCCTCGACCGCCTCGCGACGGCGAGCGGCGTCCCGCTCGCGGCCACCGGCGACGTACGTTATGCAACCCGGGCCCACCACCGCCGCTACGACCTCCTCACCTGCATCCGCGAGGGCGTGACGGTGTTCGACGCCCACCCCGCCCGTCCCCGCAACGCCGAAGCCCTGCTGCGCGACGAAGCAGCCGCCCGCCGCCTCATCCCTTACCCCGACGCCTGGGACCGGGGGACGGACATCGCCCGCGCCTGTCGCGTCGACCTGCTCCCCGATGCGCTGACGACGCCGGCCGCTCGCTACGATTCGGATCTGCCGCCGGAAGCCTACCTGCGGCAACGCTGCCGCACCGCGCTCCACGACCGCTACCCCCCGGGCAACCGCGCCGAAGCCCGGCGGCGGATGAACGACGAACTCCACACCATTCGCGACCTCGGGCTGGACGAGTTCTTTCTGGTCGTCCGCGAGATCGTAGAGGAGGCCCGCACCCGCGGGATTCGCTGCAAAGGACGGGGCTCCGCGGCCAACTCCATCGTCGCCTACCTCCTGGGCATCACCGCCGTCGACCCGATCGCGCACAACCTGCTGTTCGAGCGCTTCCTGCACCGTGGCCGGAAGGGGACGCCCGACATCGACGTTGACTTTGACTCCGACCGCCGCGACGAGGTGATCCGGTGGATGGAGGAACGCTTTGGGGTCGAGCAGACGGCGATGACGGCAACGCTCGTCACGTACCGCCTTCGCTCGGCCCTCCGCGAAACGGCGAAAGCCCTCGGCTGGCCGCTCGACCTGATCGACGACCTCACGGCGCAGGTGCCGGGGCGGGGCGCGGCCTACGTGTCGGACTTCAGCGAACGAATCCGCCGCACCCTCGGCGATGCGCCGCTGGTCGATACCCTGCTGGAAATGACGGCAGCGCTGGACGGATGCCCCCGTCACCTCGGCCTCCACAGCGGCGGCATGGTGCTCTCCCGCACTCCGCTCGCGCACTACACGCCCGTGCAGCGGTCCGCCAATGGCGTGCGGGTCGTGCAATTCGACAAACACGACGTCGAAGCCCTCGGGCTCGTCAAGTTCGACGTGCTCGGGCTGCGCATGCTGGCTACGCTCAGTGAGGCGACCGACCTCATGCGCCGCCACCAGGGCGAGAATGCCGAGACCGACCTGCCACTCGACGATCTGCCGCTCGACGACGTGCAGACCTTCAACCTGGTCCGAACCGGCAAGACGGTCGGCCTTTTCCAGATCGAGTCGCAGGGCCAGATGCACCTGCTCGCCAAGCATCAGCCGGAAACGTTCGGGGATCTGATCACCGAGATCGCGCTGTTCCGTCCCGGTCCGCTCCAGGGCAACATGGTCGACCCCTTCGTGCGTCGCCGGCGCGGGCAGGAGAAGGTTACCTACGACCATCCCTCGCTTCGCCCGATTCTCCACGACACCTACGGCATCATCCTCTTTCAGGAGCAGGTGCTGGAGGTCGCACACCAGTTTGCGAACATGCCGCTGGAGGACGCCGACAAGTTTCGGCGGCTGATGTCGTCGTTCCGGGATCCCGGCGAGATGGAGGACATGCGCCAGCGATTTGTGGCCGGGGCGATGGAGAACGGGGCAACGGAGGAGACCGCCCACAAGGTGTTTGACAAGGTCGCAGGGTTCGTCGGGTACGGCTTCTGCCGGAGCCATGCCGCAGCCTTTGCGCAGACGGTGTACCAGTCGGCCTACCTGAAGGCGCACCACCCGGCGCCGTTCTTTGCCGCGTTGATGCAGCACCGCCCGGGCATGTACAGTCAGATGACGCTGGAGGAGGAGGCCCGCCGGTTCGGGGTGGTGATTCACGGGCCCGACGTTCACCGGTCGGGGGTACGATTCGACCTGGAGCCGTGCGACGATGCCGATACCGGCTGGGCCATCCGCAAGCCGCTTGCCAGCGTCAAGCACGTCTCGCCGGAGGACGCCCAGGAGATCGTGTGGGCGCGCCTGGACGGGCCGTTCGAGTCGGTGGAGGATCTGTACACGCGGGTCGCGATGGACATCGACGCGTTCCGGAGCCTGTCCCGCGCCGGGGCCCTCGACCGTATCGCCGGGTCCAGCCGCGGCGCGCTCTGGGAGGTGGGCGTTCTGCACCAGCGGCTCGGCGAGCCCGGCCGGCAGATGGAGCGCACCCTGTTCGACCAGCCGGTCATCGCGGAAGACGACGTGCCCTACCTGCCGGACCTGGAGGCGTCCGAGCGGCTGAGCTGGGATCTGCAGACGCACGCGGCCGCCCGCCGGCACCCCATGACGCTCGCCCGCCGAACGCTGCAGGACCTGGAGATCCGGACCGTCGACACATGCTTCCGCTTCGGCCGCTACGTGCCGCTCAACCCGTCTGGGCCGCCGCCGCGACTGACGGTCGCCGGCCTCGCCATCCTGCGCCAGCGCCCCTCGACCGCCTCGGGCGTGACGTTTCTCACCATCGAAGATGAGACGGGCTTTATCCAGTGCATCGTCTACCCGAAGGTGTGGGCCGCCTACGAGCACGTGCTCACGGCCGGCCACGTCATCGTCCGCGGGCCGCTCCAGGTAGACGGTAACTGGCGCGGCATCGTCGTCGAAGAGGCCTGGCGGCTCGACGGTATCTTCGGGGGCTACGAGGGGCATCCAAGCGCGTCCGGCGGACGCGACCGCTGGATCCGCGAGCTCGGAACGGAGCGAGAGGGCACCGCGGCGGCGCGCCTGCCGGACCCGTCGGCCGACACGTCTTCTTAGCCGGGCCGCTGGCCGAAGCCTCCCGAGCATTCGTCGAAAAATATCGGGGGTTCGTCGAAAAAGTGGCAGGGGCAGGCACGTCATCGCCGACGTTACCCCTGTTCGTTGCTCCATCCTTCCCCTTCGACCGGCTACGATCCTGCCCAACATGAACACCTGCTCTTGCAGCGTGACGCCTTCCGTGGACGCCGTGATGATTGACGAACCGACACCGGAACGGGTCGCGGACCGCCTGCGCTCGGATGCCCGGTCGGGACACGTAGCGGTCGTACTCATGGGGGCCGAGCATGCCGGCGACTTCGCTGCGTATGCAGACCTGGGCGACGTCCCCGAGCACGTCGTTGGCCTGTTTCCCGGAATCATCAACGAAAGCCGGGTTCACCGGGGTGGCGCTCTTGTGCTGCACGTCCCGGCCCTGGCAGCGCCTCAAGTCGTGGATCTCGCGGAGCCGGCCGTCGGCGACGACCTGGTTCGCCGCATGACCGAGGCGGAGGATCGTCCCACGCTGATGGTGTTTGCCGATGGAACGGCGGAGCACACGGGTCGCCTGATGGAGATGTTGAACGACCGTTTCGGGTCTACCTGCTCGTTCGTCGGGGGCGGTGCGGGTCGTCTCGATGCACCGGGTGCGCCTTGCCTCATCGCCAGAGGCCGGGCGCAGAGTGGCATTGCCGTGCTGGTTCCGGTGAATGCCTCATCGACCGTCTGTGCACGCCACGGATGGACACGCTCCGGAGACCCCCTCGTGGCCACGCGCACCCGCGGTAACGTCATCGAGCATCTCAACTGGGAGCCCGCGTTCGAGGTCTACCAGCGTGCGGTGAAAGAACGGACCGGGGCCGCGCCGGATCGCACCTCTTTAGCGCTTGACGGCATATCCAGCCCTTTCGGGCTCGTTCGGTCGAGGGACGAAGACGTCGTTCGCATCCCTCGATCCGTCACCGAAACCGGCGGCATCCGATGCTCCGGCCCGGTTCCCCGTCACGCGCTCCTGCATCTGATGGAAGGGCATCAGGAAACCCTGGAGGACGCTGCCCGCCAGGCGCGCCGCATGGTGGAAGACGGCACATCGACGCCTCCCGTGTTCGTGGCCTGCTGCGCGTCTCGCTCGTCCGTCTCGCCGGATGAGCATGGCACGGAGCTTGACCTATCCGACGATACGTGGACCGATTCTGCCTCCCGAACGGCCGGCGTGCTCACCCTTGGTGAGATTGGCTCGATGGGATACGGCAGCCTTGAATGGCTAAACAATAGCTATCTCGCCGCATCTCTCTCGCACCGCGAGCAGGACGCCTGACCCGCGACCTGCTGCTGTAGCTGACGCCGGCACGGGGACGATGCCTCGGTGCCACAAGCATGCCCCTCCTTTCTTTCCGGCGTCCGTGCCGCGCAGCCATGGGAGCACCGACCCCCTCTGTTGAAGACATCGCAACCCTGTACGAGCTGTCCCTCACGCTGGGGCGCTCGCTCGATCCGCAGGCAAACGCGCGCGACTTCGCCAATGCCCTGAAGGCGCACAAGGGCCTGGATTCCGTCGTCATCTGGGCGGCCACCGGCGGTGGCGACTTTCTTCCGCTCCACACAACGACGACGATAGCCACCCCGTCCCACACGCCCGACGACCACCCGCTCGTTCAGGCGATCAACGATCAGGGGTACGTTTCCGTCCATGCGTCCGACCCCTCCTTCGATCGGTTGACCACCGACCGGCCTATCTCTTCCGGCGCAATTGCCGCCGTGTACCTGAGCGAGGAGGGATTCATCGAGCTCCACGACAGCAGCCGGAGGGCGCCGTTCGATCACCGCGAGCTCCGGCAGTTCGACGACGTCTTCAAGAAGCTCTGCCACACCCTCCGCGGGGGACGCGCCCACCAGCAGCTCCAGAGCGAGATTGCGGAGCGCAAGCGGGCCGAGTCCCGGCTCTTCACGCTGATTCAGAACCTGCAGGACGCGATTCTGCTCGAAAATCAGGATCGTGAGCTGCTCTTCGTGAATCAGGCATTCTGTGATATGCTCTCGATCCCGGCGCCGCCAGAGGCCTTGATCGGCCTCGACTGTGCGCAGGCCGCCGAGGAAGCGAAGGATCTGTACGAAGACCCGGAGTGGTTCATCGAGTCGATCGAACGATGCATCGAGGATCGCGAGCGCGTCGTGGCGATGCCGGTTCGGATGAAGGATGGGCGGCACCTGCTGTGCGACTTCATTCCCGTCCGGCTCGACGACGGCACCTATCTGGGTCACCTCTGGCGGTACCAGGATGTGACGGAGGAACGGCGGATCCGCCACCAGCTGGAGCACCGCCTGAACCTGGAACGCATTATCGTCGACGTCTCCACGAACTTTATCAAGACGCCGGGTGACGAGCTCGACCGCGTGATCGAGTCGTCTCTCGGAACGGTCGGCTCCTTCGTTGAGGTCGACCGGAGCTACGTATTCTTGCTCGACGAGGAAGCAGGCACCCTCCGAAATACGCACGAGTGGTGTGCGGAAGGAATTGCTCCGGAGAAAGAAAACCTGCAGGACCTTCCGGTCGAGGCGTTGCCGTGGTGGATCGAGCAGATCCGGACCCAGAAGCCGTTGATTGTCCCGTCGGTGGCCGACATGCCGGAGGAGGCCTCGGTCGAGCAGGAGATTCTCGAAGCGCAGGATGTGCAATCGCTGGTCGTCGTGCCGATGACCCGGGAGGATCGTCTCATCGGCTTCGTCGGCTTCGATGCCGTGCGAAAGAACACCGACTGGGACACCGACACGGTGATGGTGCTCCGCGTGCTGAGCGACGCGATCTCGAATGCGCTCCAGCGCCGTGCGGTCGAAACGGAGTTGCGTCAGGCCAAGCAGGAGGCGGAGGCGGCCAGTCAGGCGAAGTCCTCCTTCCTCGCGAACGTCAGTCACGAGATTCGCACCCCGATGAACGGCGTGATCGGGATGACGAGTCTTCTACTGGAAACCGACCTGAATGAGCAGCAGGAGCAGTACGTGGAGACGGTTCGGACGAGCGGAGATACGCTCCTCACGCTGATCAACGACGTTCTGGATTTTTCGAAAATCGAGGCCGGACGGTTGGAGCTGGATCTGCAGCCGATCTCGGTCCAGCAGGCCGTGGAAGACGTGCTCGACCTCGTTGCCCCGCAGGCGGCGGAGAAGAACCTGGACCTTGCCTTTACGCTCGAGCCCGATGTGCCCCGGCACGTTCGAACCGATCCGGCGCGGCTCCGGCAGGTGCTGTTGAATCTGGTGTCGAATGCCGTCAAGTTTACGCCGGACGGCGAGGTGACCGTTCACGTCCGGGTCCTCTCGCCCGATGAGGTTGCCGCGAACGAGCGTGCTGCATCGCAGGACGAGAGCAACGCCCCAGTCGTCCGCCCGTCCGATCCCGACGCCCTGTATCTCGGGTTCGACGTTCGCGACACCGGGATCGGCATTGAGCAGGAGAAGAGCGACCGCCTGTTCGATGTCTTCACCCAGGCGGACGCGTCAATGACCCGGCAGTTCGGGGGCACGGGACTCGGACTCGCCATCTCGCGGAAGCTCAGTCAGAGCATGGGGGGCACCGTCACGGTGGAGAGCACGCCCGGCGAAGGGTCGGTCTTCACCGCCTCGATCGCGACGGAAGCCGTGGACGCCGGGGCCGTATCGGACGCACCGGCGACCGAGGCGCAGCAGGCCATTGCCGGACGCCGGATTCTACTCGTCGGCGAGGACTCCGCGACCATCGATTCGGCCGAGCGGTGGCTGACCCAGTGGGCGTCGAACGTGGATCGTGTGGCCTCCGCGCCGGATGCCTTTGCCCGGCTCACATCCGGAGACGCGGTCGACCTCGTCGTCTTCGACCCACCGGCGACGGACGATGCCACGGACACGAGCGTTTCCGCGACCGTGCGTATGCTGGCCGCAAGCGCGACGCCGGTCCTGGTTCTGCTGCCGCTGAACGCTCAGAATGACGGCTTCGAGGCCGGCCGGATTCTTCGGAAGCCTCTTCGGCCGTCTCGACTGGCACGGGTCATCGCCCAGACGATCGGGGGCGAGGATGCGGTGGATGCATCGAGCGGGGAGAGCAATGAGGTTGCGAACGAACCCCGGCAACCCCTCCGGGTGCTCGTCGTCGAGGACAACGCCGTTAACCAGCGTGTGATGGAGCAGATGCTGGGCCGTCTCGGCTACCGCCCCGATCTGGTGTCGAACGGCCTGGAGGCGATTGATGCGTTGAAGCGGCAGGCGTACGACCTCGTCTTCATGGACCTCCAGATGCCGGAACTCGATGGTCTTGAAGCGACGCGTCGGATCCGCTCCCTGTTCGAAGTCGACCAGCCGCGGATCGTGGCACTCACGGCAGGAGCGATGGAAGGTACGCGCGAACGCTGCCTCGACGCCGGCATGGACGCCTACCTTGCCAAGCCGATCCGCCTGGACGACATCCGGCCGATCATGGCCTCAACGGCTCCTGCAACAGCACCCGTCGAAATACAGGCCGGGGGCGACGGTGCGGTGGGGCAGGGCGCACTGTCCTTCTCGGTTCTGGATCAACTCAGTCGCGACGTCGGCGCCGATGGGCCCGAGGACCCGTTCGTTCGAGACCTGGTCGAGCAGTTCGTCACCAGTGCCGACGAGGCCCTCGACCACCTTCACTCGGTGGCACAATCCAACGACGCCGACGTGCTGCGGCGGGAGGCACACCGCCTGAAGGGAGGAGCCCGAACGGTTGGCGCCGAAGACTTCGCCCGGCAGTGCGAGGCCCTCGAGGCCGCAGCCGAGCGCGGCGATGCCGAGGCGGT